>JANYBU010000288.1 GCA_025360665.1 Nitrospira sp. | reverse complement strand
GGCCGGGATCTTGATTACGAGCGGTAAAATTAAGGGCAATGTCATTGCGTCGGAAAAGATCAAAATCCTGAAACCAGGAGTCTTGATCGGCAATATCCGCACTCCGGCGATTTCCATTGAAGCGGGAGCGCATTTTCACGGCCAGTCCGATATGGGGATTTATAAATGGGTCGAGGGCCACAGCGCGCCGAGCGAGAAGATTCATGACCTCGCCGCCCACCGTGGGAGGCTGCGCGCTCCAGACTACTAGCAGGCTGTGGGATACTGTTGTGGCACGTCTGGAACAACCCCGGTCTGTCTGGTTATCTGGTCCATCTGGTTGGTCTGGTTCAACCAAACAGACAAGACAGACCAAACAGACCAAATGAACAGACAGGCTGGCGGACTGTTTCAGCAGCTTGCGAGGTCAAGCAGATTGGCTGCCAGATAGCGTGGGAAGTTGAGGGTCGGATCGAAGCTGTAGAACACGACCAGGGTCCGATGGCGACCGAGGTCGAGAAATGCCGGATAACCGGCTTCGAACTCCTGTTGATATTGATAGCCTTGGGGATCTTCGAGCAACCGATGCTCGGTCCAGGTCGCACCGAAATCCTCGCTCAGGCTAATGCCGACGCCGGGTGTCGCAAGCTCTTGAGGATTTCTTATATGGTTTCGATATCCAAGGAGGAGCAACCCCGATGCAGTCAGATGGAGGGACGGAGAGGTCCCCCACAGCGCCATCGGCTGAGGTGCGGACCAGGTATGGCCGCCATCTGAGGACAGGCTCTGGAACATTTGCCTTACGTCCGGTCCCACTCCTTGCTGACGCAAGACCGCCAGCACCAGCCCATCAGGAAGTTCGACGAGCGTCGCTTCGTTGAAGCCGGCACAATGCACGGGCTCGTGAGGGGTAAGGGGTAAGGCGTCAGGGGTAACGGATGAAGCGTGCGGGGATGGGAGGCTCGTATTGGAGTCGTACCCGATGGTGACATGTTCGCCCCAGGTGTGGCCGCCGTCTCGCGAACGGACCAGACCAGTCCTCCAGGATTCTGCTGGTACCCGCTTCCCCCAAATCGGACAGAGAAGATCCCCGTTCCTCAGTTCGATGACCTTGCCATAGGCGAAGGGCTCGATCACGCCGGTACGGATCGGTACCGGATCGGACCAGGTCGTTCCATGATCGTGGGAGCGTAAAATGAGCAGGTCCGCTTCATGCTGGTCCCATTTTCTCGTGATCCTGGTATCGCAGCAAGGATAGAGAACCGTGCCATCCTTGAGCGTGGCCAGGCCTACAGAGAGATTGATACAGCCGTCGGGCTTCTTGGAGCGCACGAGTGGAACGGGCGTATTCCACGTCAGGCCTTCATCCGAGGAACGCAGCAGATAGGCCTTGCCGCCAGACTGACAATCGAATTGTGTACAGAAACTGACCAGAAGATCCCCGTTCGCAGCCCTCGCGAGACCGGGGAATAACGCCTCATCCTGACAGCCCTTATAGACAACGAACTTCTCGATAATTGTAAAGCGTCGAAGACGATGCGGCCTCGACCCTTCTGTTCTTTTCGTCATTTCACGTTTCACGCCTTATGCTTCTCGCTTATTGCGTCGTCGCCATTGTGACTTGGCGTTGATAGAGGCCCGCGATCTGTAAGATTAGGTCTGTCCGATTGGGAACCAAGCGAAGCATGTTCTCATAACAGAGTCCCGCTTCCAGGTAGGCCCCACGTTTAAGATAGAGGCGGGCCAATTTCTCATGGGCGTCGAGGTCGTCCTCTTCCAATCGACAGGCCTCTTGGAGAAATGCTTCGGCTTGTTCCTCAGACCCTTGTTCTAGTGCCAGGTCCCCCATCGCCTTGTACAGATCGGCACGGGTAGAATCCAGCGCCAGCGCCTGTTCCCAGGCTTCGACTGCGCCGTCTCTTTGCTCCATCTTCAGTCTCGCATGGCCCAGCTTCGCATAACCTTCAGCTGTTGGATGCTGCAGGATCGCTTGCGCCAACATAGAAACGGCCCGCCGATAGTCTTTGGTCCGATAATAGAACCATCCGGCCTCTTCAAGGGATTCGGCATGCACCTTCCCTTCGAACTCTTCCTTCAGACGCGCCGTGCGTGTTTCCCAGGCCTGGTACTTCTCCTGCGCTTCCTGCGCCAACCTCTCCAGCTTCCGATCGGATCGCGTGAGCCCTCTCAACCGCTCCAATACTGCTAGCGCCTCGCCCGTCCGATTGCCGTCCAAAAACAGACGGACTGCAAGCTTTAAGGCCGGCACGTGGTCTGGCCTACGAGCCAAGGCCTCCTGGACAGACTGGAGCGCCTCCCGTCCATAGTCGATCTTGCCGTATGCCACCCCACGCTGGTACCAATCCTCCGCTGTCGCGTCGGCCCCCAATGGCTGCGCTTCCAACTCCTGTGCTCGCTTCAAGCGGTCAATCAGCCGATCCAGCGGCTTTTTAAAGTTCTCTGCGGCGCGGGCGACGCTGGGATAGTAGACGGCGGCCCGTTCCACCTGCTGTGCGATCTTCCGATCGACTTCCTCGATCTCGTCGATCGTGGCCACCGCATGCTGCATCATGTACAACTCCAGCGCGTAATTCTGTTCCCCCATGAGATAGAGCGCTCGCCCATGGCCGTCCATCTGCTGCGTCAGCCGCTCAGCCTTCTCGGAGAGCCGGCAGAACTGCTCGTCGTCCATCTGGCCCTTGTCGATCTTTTTCTTGAGCTTGCCCGACACTGCCAACACGTCCCTCGACTCTTTCACGATGCAATCGAATTCCGCACTGATAAAGTCCATGTCGCGCAGCAAATCGCCCGTTTGCACGGGTTCCACCGTCTTGCCCGCGTCCCGCAGTAGGCCCTTGATGTCCAGCGGCGGGAGGTTGCAGTACTCGTCGATGACGTCCCGCAGGCGCATGGGGCGGGCTCCCTGCTTCTTCGCGCCGGCTTCGGTCGCGTCGATAATGGTGGCTTCTGTCTCCGCGAAGGCCTTCTCAAAATGGTAAATGGCATGTTTGAATGACGTCATGCTGCCGACCGGCTCACCGAAGATATCCTCGACGGTCTCCATATCGCTGGTGTCAATCTTCCATAACGAGAGATCGCCGGCATGTACCTGGTTCTTGGGAAATGCCAGATCCTGCCCCATCAATACAATAGGGTTACAACCCATGTGCCTGGCGAGAGAGAACGACATGTGCGCCACCGTCGTGCCGGAGGAAAGGCCCCCTTTGTCCTCCACATATTGCATGAGCCAGGCAGGGATCCGGTTCGGTACTCGGGACGACGTAAACCGTGGTCCCTGGAACGCCCGGATGCTCTCGTAGTAACCGCCCGGGTGGTAGACGAGCGAGATATCCGGGTCGATCGGCACGTTGGCGAACTTTTGAAAATTGATCTGATTGAAGTCGATCGTGGTCACGATATCCGGCTTGATACCCAAGGGTAACAGCAGCCGCAGAGCCGTATCGACGGCGATGATCACCGCGCGTCCCTGCAATTCCCGGAGCAGGTGGACATTCTTCTCCAACGAAGGCCCCGCCGCCACCAGCACCGCCGGTCTTCCCTGAAATAATTTTTCCAGATGATTCACGCCGGTCGACCGCAGGACATCCGGAAAGTTCAGCAGCATATTTTCCATCATGCGCGCGCCGGCTTTCAGCGTCGTATTCCGGTTCAGAATGATGGCCAGGGACTCCTTCTTCGCAATCGCCTCAAGCTCTCCATAGGCCTTCGGATTGAGGCGGACAGAGGGGGCATAGGAAATGACATCCACCTTGGCCGTCATAAACTTGGTCGCCAGTCTAAAGATCCAGTCCTGGAAGGGAATCTGCTCACCCACCAATATCCGGACATAGTTGGATTCCAAGACCTCATGCAAATCGACCTGGGTGAGCGCCGTTTTCAGCATCGCCGGGTCCGCTTCGCATATGACAATTGTGTGGTTTTTTTTCGCCTTCCTCGCCAACTCTCTGGCCAGATATCCCAATCCGAATCCGAGCACCACCGACCCGTTCTCCGCTTTCATGTCGTGTGTTTCAGCTGAACGAACGGCGCTGCCGATCGGGTCTTCGATGTTGTGGAGGAGGACCAGTTCTCCGGATGGCAGCGTCACCCGCGCAGTCGGCACATCCGGCTGCTGAGACGGGAGCACCTCGATGTGGCTGCAATCGAGGTCGCTACGCATGAGCGCAGCCAACTCCGGATCGCGCGCTTCGATGATGGCAAGATTCTGTTCGAGGAAACTCATGGGAGTCCTTTCGCTAAGGCTAAGCCGTGAGGGCTGCACGATGGAGGGTCGGACGCCGAACACGTTCAGGAAACACCTCTTGCAACATGTGCAGAATCGACCGGCGTCCCAGCGGCAGATCACGCCGGGAGTCATACCCTGCCGCCGGCGCCGGCTGGGCCCCTTCGTAGGTGCGGCGCTTTAAGCCACGATGCGGGATCTCGATGTGCGGCGGGATGATGAACATCTCGTCGACCTCCAACGCGATGGAGGCTTCGTCTTCCGTCATGAGGAGTTCGTACATCTTCTCGCCTGGCCTAATGCCGACGACCTTCCGTTCGACGGCCGTGGGATCGATACCCTGATCCGGCGAAAAATGCTGAATGACCGCCTCCGCCAAATCCCCCATGCGCAACACCGGCATCTTCAAAATGAAGATCTCCCCTCCCACCATGCGATTCATGGCCTTGAAGACCAGACTCACGGCTTGCGGGATCGACAAGAAGAAACGGGTCATATCCGGATCGGTAATCGTCACCGGCTGACCTTTGACGATCTGGTCGATCCAGGCCGGTACGACGGAACCCCGGGACCCCAGCACATTGCCGAACCGGACGCAGGCAAATTTGGTCCCACTGACACCAGCATAATGGTGCGCACTCGTAAACAGTTTTTCCGCCAGCAGTTTGGTGGCGCCCATGACATTCATCGGATTGACGGCCTTATCCGTGCTGATTGCGACAACCTGTTTGACTTTGTTCGTGATGGCAGCGTTGATGACGTTCTGCGCGCCGATCACATTCGACTCGATGGCCTCAAAGGCGTTGAACTCACACAACGGCACATGTTTCATCGCGGCCACGTGGAAGATGACGTCGGCCTCGACCGAAGCCCGGTTCAGACGCTCGGGGTCTCGCACGTCACCGATGAAGCAGACGAGGTTCGGCAGACGCCCCAGTTCCTGGATCAACTGATATTGCATGTGCTCGCTGCGAGAAATGACGCGGACCATCTTGGGATCGTAGGACAAGAGTTGCCGGACGATCTCAGACCCGATGGAGCCGGTGCCCCCGGTCACGAGAATGGTCTTGCCTTCAATAAACTGCCTCATGCCGCCACCTCATGATGAACTGTGAGCGTCTGGGAGCGCAGTATCGCGCGCAATCCCTCTTCCAAGGTGGTCGTGGCACGCCAGGCCAGGACGGACGCGGCTCGTTCGATCGACACGGTATTTCGCCGCTCGCCGCCGGTATGCTCCGGGCAATACTGCCCGATGGCGGGAAGCTCCAGCACTTCCTCAATCTGGCGCAGGAGCGTGATGACGCTGGTGGGAACACCGGACCCGATGTTGATGTGGTCGGCCCAGTCAGGCGTCGTAAGGGCTTTCGCAAACGCCTCGGCGACGTCCTTCACATAGACAAAATCTCTGGTTTGCGCGCCGTCGGCATCGATAGAGATGCGCTGCCGGGTGCGAATACAGTTCAATAGGTAGGGGATCAGTCCCTTCGTCTGAGCCGGGCCGTAGACATTGGACAGTCTGAAACACATCACCTGTGCCGTCGGACCCAGCAGCGAACACATGATCTCTTCCGCCGCACATTTCATGGTGGCGTAGGGCGAGAACGGATGGCAGGGACTCTCTTCCGCGGCATTGAGCGCATCGCCATAGACGAGGGCGGAGGAGGCATGGATCACGCGCAGCACATGCTGTCGCGCACAGGCCTGCGCCAGATTGAGGGTGCCTCTCACGTTGAGGCCCAGATACCGATCCACCGGGCCTTCGACCTGCCCCGTCAAATTAATGAGCACCTCACAGCCGCTCAAGAATCGATCAAGTGAGGACGGATCGAAGATGTCGCCCGGCACCGGCTTGACATGCTGAAGACCGCTCAGCCAGGAAGGCTGGCCCCGATGCACCAACACTCTCGTTGGTTGTGCGGTCAGCGCCTCAAGCAAATGCCGGCCGATAAATCCGGTCCCGCCGATCAGCGCTATGGTCTGGTTCGCCATCGTAAAACCTTTTTTGAATGAGGTTGTCCAGCGATACGGTTTTCAGAATCCTGACGATGCGTTCCGCTGAATGTCCATCGCCGTAAAGATTCACACGTTCAGCGACTTTCCCCTTGAATGTTTCGTCGTAGAGGGCCACGTCCAGCGCCTGTTTGATGGCGTCGCGGTCATAGCCCGTGTCCAGGACGTTGAGCGGCCGTTCCCGCCCCTGCTGCCTCGTGCCGACGTTTACGGTCGGCACACCCAGACTGGCGGTTTCATGAATGCCGCTGCTGGAGTTCCCAACGAGCGCCGCGGCATACCGCACGAGATTGACGAACCCCTCCGGAGGCAGACTGCGCACGACAGTGATGCGGCTCTGCTTGATGTGATGAATGATCTGTTGCGCGCCGGCATCGTTGTTCGGATAGATGAGCACGCCCTGGAGCCGCATCTCTTGAACGGCGGCCAAGGTCTCTTGGATTTGCTGTCCCGCCTTCGTGACTTCCGTCGTCACCGGATGCTGCAGAATGACGACATAGGGCTGCTGAGGATCGAGGCCGTGCGCCGTCAGCACCTCGGCCTTGGGAGCGACCGGCGTGTGTAGCACCACGTCCAACGAGGGGCAGCCGACGACGAACACGGATTTCGGATGTTCCCCCATGCGGATCAACCGCTGAGCCGCGTCTTCCGTGGCAGGAAAATGTAGGTGGGCGAATTTCGACATCGCGTGCCGAAGCGACTCGTCGATGCTCCCTGTCACCTCCCCCCCCTGAATATGTGCGACCGGGATGTTCATATGGGCGCCGGCTACGGTCGCCGCGAAATTGGCCCCGATGTCGAATCCCGACAGAATGAGGTCGGGACGGAGACGCTCGAAGAGATCGACCAGCCCGGGAAGAATCCGTCCGATGGCCCTGGTCATTTCGGCGCCGGTATCCGGCGCCTGGTCCCGAAACATCGGCAGGGTCGCTTCAATGGAAAATCCGTCCCGTTTGATCACGTCGATGTCGTGTCCGTGCTCCGCCATCAGAGAGATGCCGGTCACGATAAGCTTGTAGTCGAGATCCTGGTCCTCCCGGATCAATTCGAGAATCGGCTTGAACCGGCTGTAATCCGCTCGTCGTTCGGTGACAATGGCGATGGTACGCATGCTCGGGTATTCTCCCTTCCTCTCATCGAACTCTCACATTTGCGACTTGGTGGTCAGGCGAGGGCTTTCTGATTTCCCCACTTTACCGTAAGGGGAGCCGCCAGACTGGACTTCCCTGCGCGCATCGGACGAGCACCGTTTCATCGTGCGCGTTCTGCGAGCAAGAAGGATGGTCTGGCTGCTCCCCCACCCTTCTGAGGCCGCTCGTTGCGCGAACACAGAAGATCATCAGCCCCCATCACCCTATCTCACTCCATTTGATTTGGTGATCCGGTTGCATGGGAACCTTGGCCACCCGTCCGAGCAGTTTCTTGTACTCACGCGCGGGAATCTCGCCGTCAGCCGGACGTTTGACCCAGAGATTTTCATCCGTGAACCGGTCTCCGGCTGCTACTGGTTTAATGACGACGACAGACGCACGGGCGAATCCCAACACCGGCCGCTCCTTTCCCAGGATGGCCTTCTCCGAGCCGAGCGCTTGGTAGATGGCGTCGGCGCCCTTCACAAGCTCCCGGAGTTCATGCGGTTCGAGGGAGAGACCCTGATCCGGCCCAGGCAACTGCCGACTGGTGGTGAAATGCTTCTCCAGCACACAGGCACCTTTGGCTACTGCGCCCAGGGCCGTATAGATGCCGATCGAGTGATCGGACAGGCCGACCGGCACACCGAATTGCTCTCGCAGGACCTGGATGGCGCCCAACTTCACATCCGCGTAGGCCGTCGGATAGGTCGAGGTACATTGCAACAGAATCAGCGGTACGTCGTAGCGCTCGATGAGCGTGACCGTCTCCCCAATTTCTTCCAGCTCGGTCATGCCGGTTGAGACAATCATCGGCAGGCCCTTCTTGGCGACGTGTTCGATGAGCGGGAGATTGGTGATCTCTCCGGACCCTATCTTGTAGGCAGGGATCCCCAACTCCTCAAGTTGATCGGCAGCCTCCCGTGAAAAGGGGGTCGAGAGGAAGAGGATACCCACCTCGTCGCAGAGCTGTTTCACCGCCCGTTCTTCCGCCGCCGTGAGTTCGCACCGTTCGATGATGTTCCACAGAGGCTCCTTGCTGATGGCGCCGGGCGTCATCAGCGTGTGAACCATCTCCTTGCCGGTGAGGTGGGTCTGGAACTTGATGCAGTGGGCGCCGGCCTCTTTCGCCGCGTACACCATCTGTTTGGCCAGATTCACGTCCCCATTGTGGTTGATGCCGACTTCGGCAATGACGAAGGGCGGCTGGCCGTCGCCGATTTCACGACCGCCGATTCTGATGCTCTGCAATTTTGTACCGCATGAGAATGCCATCTGTGCCTCCTAAGCGGCCGTGACCAGTTTCCGCTCCAGTTGCACCAGCTGCGGGGCTGCCTCAGCCTTCGCCTTGGCCGCCAACACCTCCTTGGCAAACCGCGGTTCGCCATGAATGGAGCGCCAGTACGTCTCATATTCCTTGATCCGTTTGACATCGTGCTGGAGCATCAACTCCCGGAGGCCGAGCAATTCGATCGCATTGAAGTTGTGGCAGATCACCGCCGTGATCTTCGTGGCGTCCCCGACATCGAGGATGAAGGCCTCCAAATCGCCGCCGTATTGCTCCAAAATCTGGTCCTTGTAGGTGTAGTACCACTCGGAACCAGGATAGGGCGTGGCAAAGAACGGCTTGACCATGATGCCGATCCGTTCCCAGAAAGCCATGTTGTCGTACAGACTGTCGAAAAACTCGTCAGGGAAGCCCACGATCTGGTTGGGGATCGGCCTGATGCCTGCCTCCATCGTGATCTTCAAACAGCGTTCGTTCGTCTTCACCGTCGCGCCCTTGCCAATCGTCTTGAGTACGCGGTCCGAGAAGGACTCAAGACCATAATCCAGATAGGTGCAACCGGCCTTGTGCATGGCTTGCAGCACTTCCGGATAGGCCAGGGTGGCGTGGCTGGTCCCGCCCCAATGCACGCCGTCGCAGGTCTTGGGATCGTGGGGCACGCCGTCCCGGACACAGCTGGGCTGGAGGCCCGCTTTAATCCACAGATCGGAGATTTCGAAGAGCCACTTCTTTTTTGTCGACACGTGCATGGTCATGAGATTCTCGTCGAGGAAGGAGACGAAATCTACCTTGAACCGTTCCTTCATGTACTTCACTTGCCGAACGACGAACTCAGGGCTGTGCCAGCGGATGTTGCGATCGTTGTTGAACACTACGTCGCCGCCGTTCACCTGCTCCGTATCCGTATATTTCATGTCGCCAGTCAGCCCCAGATGGAAGCAGAAGCGGCAGATGAGCGAGCAACCGTAAGACATATTGATGTCCAGCCGCCGTTTCGCCAGCATGGCTTCTTCCGACAATAAAATGCAGGAGTTCTTGAAATAGATATCAAGGGGGAAGAGTTCGTACATCGGAAACGGCAAGCTGTCGATATCCTGAAGCAGAGGCCGCTCCTCATTGAGTTGGATCTCGCCCTGCGCGCTGCGCCAGATGATGCCCTGGACGTCGGACCAATTGCTCGTCCGGGTCCGGCCTTCGTCGATCTTTTTCAAGACCTCCGGAAAGGTAATCACGCCTTCTCCGACGCCGCCGATATCGATCTGGGGGCAGAAGCCCATGATGTCGCGCGGCATGGCGGTCAAGGCGCCGCCGCCCATCATAATGAGCGCATCGGGCGCGTATTGCCTGGCGAATTGGACGCTCTTCTTCATGTACCCATAGGCTGTCGTGATGCCGCCGGTGGCAATCACATCCCAGCTATCCGCGCTAATGGCATCGATCAGTTCCTCGTCGGTCGGGCGCCAGCCGTTGGCGTCAAATACTTGGATCTCATGCCCCTCCCGATTCGCGACCGCTGCGAGCAGCGCCAATCCGTACGGCACATGCCGGGGATCGTCTTCGGCGCGAATCACGGGATTGATGATTAAGACCTTGGCCATCTTCTTCTCCTTGAGCTATCAGCTCTTAGCTCATCGCTGCGGCTGACTGCTTCTTTACTGTTCTTTGATGAAGTGATCCAGCGCCATCCACTCGATACCTTCGCCGAATAACGTACCGCCTTCCGTACAGTTGTAGGCGGTCCAGCCCGATTGTTTCACGACATCCAGAAAACATTGCCGGTACCAGTAGTAGGTCGGGTCGGTGTACCAGGTTTCGTTGAGGTACGGATTGTGGATCTCGATGTAGGCCTCACTGAGCCGCTCTTCCGGATAGACCTTGATCAGTTCATGGTAGTACTGAGTCTTCGACAACGGCGTGCCTGGGGCATATCCGAGATCCATCCCGACGAATGCCACGGGTGACTTCTGCAGAACGGCGTTGGCAAAAATCCACGCAGACGCGCCGCCGTTTCCACCGGTCACCATGCAGGGCATACCGGTCAAGTCGTACAGTCGCCTGGTATGGCTGTCCGGCACGTCGTAGTCGTCGCAAATCGGGTTCCACCAGTAGAGCGACATGCCGGCGTCCCGGCAACGGGCGACCACATTCGGTGCCACACAGGTCGCCATGATGACCTTGATCTTGGGACCGTGCTCGTTGACCAGACGGATCAATTCGTCGTTGCGCTCCCGCTCTTTGGTATTGAGGGCCGGATCCAGATCCTGCCGGCGGAAGTAATCGTCATCCGCCCGCGTGGCCAGATCCGGGTCCCCGAACCAACGGATGATCCAGGTCGGGTGCGGGTCTACGCATACGACGTAATCGGGAATCAGGCCGTTCCGCAGGCAATGGCCCATGGCCCCATCGGCGACGATCAGGGTTCCGCGATAGTTGAGATTCTTAATGGTCTGGATGGTCTGGCGCCGGTGCAGGCTCGGTCCCGCCGCCATGCTGATCGCCGACGTGCCTTTCTCAGGACTGGTACGCGGCACGTCTAGGACCGTTTGTTTCATATAGGGCAAATTCTGCTTCGCGTGTTGGAAGCCGATCTCCGCCGTTTTCTGAAAGGTCGCTTGGGCAACCAGGTCCAAGCAGGATCGGTCGAGACTACTTTTCATCGCCGGTCCCTTTGCTCGAGTCTGTCGCCTTCTCCCCTCTCCAGAGGACATTCTTACCCTTCATAACGAAGGCGATGCTGCCGCCGAGCCGCCCCAACGCGCGGCGTTCGAACTCGGACACCGTGGCCTGATGCGCGCCTTCGGCCTTCTCACGCTCGGTCGCATCTGGCTGACCAGGCTTTGCGTTCTCTGTTGGCTGTCCCGAGACGGTATAATTGCCGATCAATTTCGCCATGACTTAGGCCCTCACTTTCATTAGTTCATTCGCCATCGCCTCTGCCGTGATAAAGTCCACCGGTTCGTCGATATCAACCGACCGCTCCCGTGACATGATCACGATCCCGCTGTGCGGCCCGGTAATGAGATTCTGTTCCATCAAGATCGATCGTCTTGTTGCCCAGACCGCTCCATTCGGAATGTACAGCTTCGGCAGCTTCTGACTGATTCCGGCATCGCCCTGCACCAGGGTGCCGGTGAGGGGGAGTGCAAGCGCACCTTTGAGGCGATACATCCATTCCGGTCGCTCGTGTATTTCGCAGGCGGTAAAGACGGTGTCCAAGTCGGTCTCCAACATTTTGGCAATACAGGCGTCGATGTCCTCGCTCGTGCAGAATGGAGTCGTCGGTTGCATCGTCAAGGCGATGCATACCCGATAGCCCTGTTCCTCGATGAACCGGACGGCATGCTGGGTGACCAACTCGGAGGCGATGTCTTCCGCCAGGTCGGCCGGCCTCATGAACGGAACTTCCGCCCCGTACTCGAGAGCAATCTGCGCAATGTCTGGATGGTCGGTCGACACAATCACGCGATCCAGCAACCGGCTCTCTACCGCCGCCTCCACCATGTAGGAGATCAGCGGCCGCCCGGCGAGCAGCTTGATGTTCTTCAAGGGGATGCGTTTCGAACCGCCGCGGGCATGAATAACGCCGACAACTCCATGGGACTCACTAGACCGTAATTTCATGGCTCTGCTCCTTGAGTTCGGGAATGGCCTCGATCACTTTCTCAAACGCATGAATGATATCGTCCATGTCGACGGTCGTGGCTGGCGGACGGACGACGAAGGTCCAGAGGGCCGATTGGGCACAGAGGTCTTCCGCCACGGGACAGAGACCTTTGGCGTAGGACACGGTGCCTTGATAGAGATGGCAGGTGAAGGGGCAACCCTGTTTCCCATAGGCCATCCGCTCTTGAAAGAGTGGATTGTGGTAGAGCGGCCTGGGATAGCCGGACCCGACCGGAATGCCCTCGGCCACGAGCGCCTGAATAAACCGCTGCCGGGGAATGCCGATCCGCTGCTCATCGTAGGTCATGCCGAATACGTGATAGACATGGTGGTTCTGTTCCTGCTCGACCGGATACCGGAGTCCCGGCACAGCCGGAAGCCGATCAAGCAGATACCGGGCCAACTCCCGTCGATGGCCGTTCTGGGCATCCAGCTTCTTCAACTGGACAAAACCGATGGCGGCCTCGATTTCGGTCATCCGGTAGTTCCAGCCGATCGTCTGCGCCAGGTATTTGCGAACCTCCCCGGCAATGACGGTCTCCCCGTGATTCCGCACCATGCGTGACTGTTCGGCCAGGTCCGGATCATTCATGATCAGCATCCCGCCTTCCCCGGTCATCATGTTCTTGCTTTCCTGGAAGCTGAACACGGCGCAGTCTCCCATGGTGCCGACCAGGCGGCCCTTGTACTTCGCGCCCGGAGCCTGTGCGCAATCCTCGATCACTTTCAGCTTGTGCCGCCGCGCGATGGCGAGGATCTGGTCCATCTCGGCCGGATGGCCGAGCAGATGCACGGGGATAACGGCTTTCGTGCGTGGCGTGATCGCCGCTTCGAAGGAGTGGGGATCCAAACAAAACGTCACCGGATCGATGTCGGCGAAGACAGGAATGGCATTGTGGTGCAACACCGCTGTGGCGGTTGCCGTAAAGGAGTAGGGAGGAACGATGACTTCATCGCCGGGCCCGACTCCGCAGGCCGCAACGGCGGCATGCAGGCCGGAGGTCGCCGAGTTGAAAGTGACTCCATAGGCCATCGAATGATAGGCAGCAAACGCTGTCTCAAACGCTTGGACCCGTTCGCCGCCCAGGAATCCAGGCCGGCTTGCCGAGAAGCTCGAGATATGTCCTGAATCCATGACCTCCATGACCGCCTTCTTTTCCTCATCCCCGATGATGGGGTACGGAGGAAAGGGCTTGCTGCGAACGGGATTTCCTCCCAGGAGCGCTAACTTACTTGCTGTGGCTATGCTCTTCACTCGCCTACCCTCCTTCTGTTTAGATTTGACATGTCGATAATGATGCCACGAGAGGCAGCGCCACTCGACTGTTGCCGTGCTTGACCGACTCGCAGAGCGCGCAGGCAATGTCCACCGCCGCGAGACCATCTTGCCCGCTGCAGGCTGGCTGCTTCCCGCTGCCGATACAATCGATGACGTCGCGCATCGCAGTCACAAGACGGCTGACCGGGGGTTGCCCCTCGCGGCTGAACCGTCCGATCTCGTCGTCCGACGCAAGCTCTCGATAACCGGAGTAGCGTGGACTCTCCTCGAATCGACAGAGGTTCATGGCGGCTCCATCTCCGGAGAGACGCAACCGCCCGGCACTGCCGAAGAGATCCAGTTCGAACACATGGTTGGTCCGGTCCCACCCTGCGACGATGCATCCCGTGGCGCCGGAGCGGAACTGCATTTGTCCGGACAGGCTTCCTTCTTCATCTGACGCCAGCCGAGGATCGGGCGACTGGCCACAGACCCATTGGACGTCCCCCCCGAAGAACCGCATGAGGTCGAAGAGGTGTGTGCCCATCGTGAAGACTTTCCCCGGATAGTAGCCGACGATCGCTTCAAGGCGACCGATCGCGCCTTCTGCCAGAAGCTGTTTGGCCCGGACATAAATAGGCTCCCAACGCCGCGTATGGTTGACAGCCAATAGCACGCCGGCTGCCTGACAGGCCTCGACCATCTCTGCCGCCTGTTCCGGCGTCGACGCCAGCGGCTTTTCGCAGAAGATTGCGCAGACTCCGGCGCGCACGCCGGCAAGAACCATCTCGTGATGCAGCGCGGTCGGCGCACAGATGCTCACAACCTGGAGGTTCTCGGCTTGCAGCATAGACCGGTAGTCCACGTAGGCGCTCGCAGTGACGCTGCGAGAGAGGAATCGGCGACGACGATCCTCATCTGAATCGGCTCCGGCTGTTAGGGTGACATTGGGCAACGCTAAGTAGGCTCCCGTATGGGTCCAGATCTCCTCGCGTTTGGGATCCTCATCGAACAGATTGCCAATCTGGCCTAACCCGACGACCCCTGCCCGATATGGCGGTGTGGCACACTTAGAGGGTGACAACGGCGATCCCTTTCTTCGAAAGATGGCGCAGCTGCCGATGGATGTCCTCCGTCTTGCCGGAGGAGGCAATGAGCACCGCGTCCGGGCGACAAGATTCAATGGTGTCGGGTGGGCACACGGTCAGGTATCCGAATCGTTGCTGATGTTTCGCAACATCGTTATCGACCCAGCCGACGATACGCATGGGAGTGGCTTTCACGGCGCTATAGATCAACTCACCCGTCTCCGCTGCCCCGAAGACCACGATCGCCTGGATCCCTTCTTTCCACAGTTGGTGGAGCCGCTTTTCCACTTCGGTCTTGGCGATTGAATACATGCGCGCGATTTCACTCGCGTACTCCTGCATCAGCGTAGCCAAGCGCCTTCGCCCTGTGGCCGTCACGAGGTATCGCATAGTCCGATTCGTCTCGCCGCTCGTCATGACATAGCCCTGGTCCACCAAGGCTTGTACGTAGTTATGCGCCATGGCACTGCTGACCCCGATTTGTCTGCCGAGTTCGTGCTGGCTGATCTGTTCGATTTCAGCCAATGACCGCAATGCCAGCAGTTCACGCCTCGCGGGGGTTGGTCTGTAAAAGTTCTGTACGGTTTTCGCCAAGGGCCACCATTCATACAGTGAGTAATTACTCTATCGACAAGCCTGAAAAAAACTTGAGCGCCCGGTATGATCTTGGTTCGTCACCACCCGAATAACACGGCCCAGAGACATGTCGCGGAGTTCAATTCGCGTGCCGCAGGCAGAAGCCTGTGGCAGCGTGGATGACGGGGGTTTTGTCGGAATAGCCGGCTGTACGCTGGCCTTGCCAGGCAAAAATTTCCGGTCAGCGGGCAAGATGATTCCGGGACATGCGGCGATCGGGCGAGGGGGCGCACGGGGAAACTGGAACTACGTGAAGCGTTTCATGTTGCAAGTTCCGAGTTTCAGAGGCTGTTTCACGACAACTTGAAACTCGGAACTGGAAACTCCAAGCCCGAAACCGACGGCGACGAACGGAACGACGCTTCACGGATGACGAGCTTCCCAGGCTGCCGAACTCAGGTTAGGGTGATTCAGATACCGTATCGGGCGCCATGTCGAGCGTATGCTGCTTTTGCAGCACGGCATGCTCAATGGCTTTCTGTACGCTACCTCCCCATCCGCGATACTCGATGCACTCCTTCCCATCGAAGCAAAACTCGATGCCGATGGATTTCGTATTCTCATGTTCAGCCACGTTCTTGATCACGCCGGTGAGATTGCTCACGTGCCCGATTCCGATCAACTCGAATTCCAGGTGGACGGTGGAGCCCAGGAGGAAGATGAGACGCGATTGCTGAAACACCACTCGACACCCAGCCACACTGAGGTCCTGGACGAGGCCGCCCATCGTCGAAACCCCCTTCGAATCGACACAGACCGCCCCCCTCCCATCGACACGTATCAGGAGTAGCGGCTCATTGCTGGGGACGCGCACATGTTTACGGAGGTGGATTTCTTCGACGGTCTTCGGAAACGCAAGATACAGGAGTGGGACAGGAGAAGTCTGGGTGGTGCAGACTTCGCTTTCATAGCCGATGAGCTTACCGTCTACCAGATAGCGAACGAGACACCGAGTGCCCGCTTCGCAGGGGACGGCTTGCCCGAAATGAAACGGCCATTCACAAATCAGCCAGGCCCTCTCTTTCCAGCCCAGCAATGTGGATCCACAGTTCACTTTGCCTTGGCCGGACCCGATCACCAGCTGGAGCGGTAGTCCGACCATGAGAATCGACGAACGTGCGGGGGCATACTCTGGTTCCGTCATGTGGCGTCCTTATCAAGATAGTGGCAAGGATTGACCCCCAAGGTGGTTGGATCAAGAATCGACGCGATTGTCCGATTCGGTTTTTGGAGCTGCGCGGCGAGGTCGAGGTCGCGGGGCTAGATCGCACGTGCTCCTCTTCATCCGTGATCAGCACGACCAGGGGTTGTAGTGGAGCGTGGTGATTGACTTGCTTCACGATCGCCCTCTCGCCCGTATTGAGCGAGACACATGAACCGACGGGATAGACCCCCACGACCTGCACGAACTGTTGGACCAGCTCTCCGTCCACATGGCCCCGAGTACCCAATTGATAGAGAATCTGAAGGGTATCGTGCGGTGTTTTCCCTTTGTGATAACAACGGTCGCTCGTCACGGCATCATAAATGTCCACAATGGCGGCAATACGGCCAAACTGACTGAGGTCTGTTCTGGATCGTTGATGGGGGTACCCAGTCCCGTCAACCCGCTCATGATGCTCCAGGGTGGGCTTCAGAAACATATCGGTGAGGCCGGTGGTGTGCGACAGGATCTCCGCCCCGCGTAGGACATGTTGCTTCATGATCTCGAACTCGTCGGCCTCGTAGCGCCCCAGCTTGTTCAGAATCTCGATCGGGATTTGCGTTTTACCGATGTCGTGCAACAACATGCCGGTTCCCAGCTGAAGCAGTGGCGCGCGCCTATACCCGAGATGTCTCCCGACCGAGAGTGCCAGGATGGAGGTGTTGACGGAGTGAAAAAAGGTGTATTCGTCGAACTGTTTGAGGCGCGTCAGACTGGTGAGCGCGTCAGGGCTGCGCAGGATGCTGTCAGCCATGCTCCCGACAACTTCACTGACCGCCTCCATGTTCAGCGCGCGACCCATCCGGATGTCTTCCATGGCCTGTTGAATGATCAATTTAGCGCTCTTGTAGGCCTGTTGTGCTGCGGGCAGCTCTTCGGCAAACGGGTGGCTGACGGTTCGGGCTCCAGGGGTAGAGATGCCGGCTGAGGGGTTTCAGTCTCCGCTGCCATAGCTGGTATGAACGAGCCGGAGTCCTGGTATGCGTCGTCAGCATCGACATCAAGTAGTTGGACACCGCTGGCGTGCAGTTGCTCGATTTGTTCTGAGGACGTAATCGTGAACTTATGACGCAAGAACGGCGTAGCCAACCAGGAGCGGTCGAGTTTCTCGACCTTCATGCCGATTTTCAGCTGATCAATGGAAATCCGTTTTCGCATGTTTCGCATGGTCCTCTGAGGATGCGGGACAGCGGCGGCACCGAGTCTCATCAAAGAGCAACGGGTTCTGATGAACTCTATCGGTGCCGAGATGAGAATCTTGAGGTGATACGATGGGCCGGCGTCACGGTAACCAGCACAGCACGTTGAGCTGGAATCCCCTTCAATTGGGTCAAGTTCTGCCCTATTTATCCCGATAGCACAGTGAGCAGGACTCTCGCTCTCACGGGAGGGTCATGCAATCAGTCTGTTCAGCAGTCCTATACGCACACATCGTTCGGCATCATAGATACGACACATGAAAACGATCACGATCGATCAACTCAGACCGGGGATGTTCATGGTTGAGGTGGACCTGCCTTGGCATCGGACCCCCTTCCTCTTCCATAAACGCCTCATCCGCCACCAGGAGGACATTGATCTCCTCCGACGACATGGCATCAAAGAGGTGAAGATCGACCCTAGCCAAGGTTTCGATGTCGAGCCAGTCCCGTCAGGCGACACGCCGCCATCGTCGAGCGCTCAGGACGCAGCCGCCACCCCCCAACCAAGCCTGGAGGTGAAGCCGGCCTTGTCAGAAGAGGCTCCTCAGCCAGCCTACAGCGCAGAGAGAACAACAGCGCAGCGGCAGCAGCCTGTCACGCAGGAAGAGGCGCCTTCGCCGTCGAACGCACAGATGCATGCCGCGGCCGCCCAAGCGACCTACACAGAAGCGACCTGTTCGATGGAGCGCATGTTTGAAGAGTTAGAAGCGGGCATCGTACCTCGCCCAGATACGTTGCGAATGGTCGTCACGAATGTACTCTCCCGTGTGCTGGATGATGGCGCCGCCATGCTCAGTCTTCTCTCTCTCCAAAAGATGAAGCGGTTCGATCGCACGTTGGCCTCACACGCACTCGATGTCTGTACCCTCTCGCTCATTGTGGCGCATGCCTATGGGGTTGCGGAGGGAAAGCTGGAAGCGCTCGGCGCCGGCGCGTTGCTGCACGACATCGGCTATATCCGATTGCCGCGGAATCTGTACCGTAAAAGCCATGATCTCACGGAGCAAGAGCGCACGCTCATGCAACAGCATCCAGTACTGGGACTGGCGATCTTACGGGAGGCAAAAGAGGACCGTAAGGCAGTCGTTCGAATTGTCGCGGAACATCATGAGTGCAGCAATGGGAGCGGGTTCCCGCACAAGCTCCAGGGAGACTCCCTCTCAGTCTTGTCACAACTGGTCGGCCTGGTAGACGCCTATGACGGCATGGTGAGCCGCCGTGGAGGGCGTCCGGCGATGCTGCCGCATGATGCTATCCGACAGCTGTTTCGTCTTGGGGATACAGGGCAGTATGCAAAGGATTTGATCCAAGCCATGATTGGCAGTCTTGGCGTGTATCCGATCGGCAGTCTAGTCCTGTTGAACACGGCAGAACAGGCGGTGGTCGTGGGGATGAATCACACGCAGCGGCTCAAGCCGGTCGTGAAAGTGATCACTGGGCCACAGGGGGGATCGTATCTCACGCCGATTCGCGTCGATCTTGGAGCCCAGGCAACAGGGGCTTCAATGCGAACCATCACGAAGGTGCTGGATCCCGTTCATGAACGAGTGAATGTGGCCATGTTTCTTGACGGTATTCACGAGGAGGCGGCCTGATGAAACCTCCAACAAAGATTCGCACCAGGGCATCTCGCCCTTCGAGATCATCCAAGCTCCAGAACTTTCTGAACCATGCGACGCTGGATAGGCTCCCGATCGGGATGGTGCTGCTCGATAGTCGGCTTCGCATCTTGTCTGTGAACGCTGAAGCCGCCCGCCTCGTGGGACACTCGGCTGAGTTCTGCGCATCGAAACCGCTCCAAGAAGTATTGCGACAGCGACCTGGGACATCCGGCCACAACATCGTGACACGCATTCACGAGTCCCTTCCCGATCGTCTCCCCATACAAAAAGCCCAGACGACGCTCACAGGCCCCACACACGAATCATATCCGGTTGAATGGACCTATGCCCCACTGGACACACAGGGAGACACCGGTGGGGTGTTGATGATACGTGACCTGACTCACGAGAGAGAGCTGCAGCAAGATCGCGACCGCCTAGTGCGCGTGGCGGAAGAAAGTCCTTCCCCTGTTATCGAGTTGGACGCCGATGCGAGCCTCATCTATGCGAATCCTGCGATGACGCAGTTGCTGAAGCAGTTTGGCTACGACACCCATGGATTTCCCGCCGTGGTTCCTCGTGAACTGTCGCTGCTCGTTCAACGCTGCCTCGAATCAGGACAGGAAATACGGGGGGAGGACGTCTGCTTACCTCAGGCAAGTTTCACGTGGATTTTCTGCCCAGTCCCTTCTCATCAATTGGTCCGAGGGTATGCGGTGGATATGACCGAGGTCAAGGCGGCCCAAGAGGAGCTGTGCCGGGCAGCCGAGCACCTTCGCAACAACAACCGTCAATTGGATCAGGCGCTCCAGGAAGCACAGGATGCCGCTCGCGTGAAGGCGTCGTTCCTGGCGACCGTGAGCCACGAGTTGCGGACGCCGATGAATGGAGTCATTGGGATGACGGACTTATTGATGGATACGGAGCCTTCGGAGGAACAACAATCCTATATCGAAACGATTCGACAGTGCGGCGAGGCCTTACTGAACTTGATTAACGATATTCTTGAGTACGGCAAGATCGAAGCCGGCAAACTGGAACTGGAATGTATCGACTTCAATCTTCGCACGACGGTGGAAAATGTCTTGGGTCAATTTGCGGAGCGGGCGCAGACCAAAGGACTGGAAATCACCGGCCTGGTGCATGCGTCCGTACCGACCGGTCTCCGCGGCGATCCGGGGCGACTCCGTCAGATTCTCACGAACTTCGTCGGCAATGCGATCAAGTTTACTGAAAAGGGCGACGTGACGGTTCAAGCCTTTCTAGAGAAGGACTTGGCCGACGCGGTGGTCATCCGGTTCGAAGTCACCGATAGCGGCATCGGTATCCCCCCGGAGGTGCAGGCTCGCCTCTTCCAACCGTTTACCCAAGCTGATAGTTCGACGTCCCGCAAATACGGGGGCACCGGTTTAGGGCTCGCGATTTCGAAACAGCTCACCGAACAAATGGGCGGCAGCGTCGGCATCACCAGTCGATCGGGTCACGGCAGCACATTCTGGTGCACCGCTCACTTCCTCAAACAAACGACGTCCCCCTTGGCCATCGTGCCGTCGGCCGATTTGACCGCACGTCGCGTACTAATCGTAGACGACAATGAATCGAACAGGATGATTGTCCATCACCTGGTCACAGGATGGGGCATGGTCGACGATCAAGCCCCAGATGCCACCGCAGCCATGGCGCTGATCGAGCAGCGAGCGGAGAACGGCTTGTTCTATGATGTGGCCATCGTCGATATGTTGATGCCAGGCAAGGATGGATTACAACTCGCCAAAGAACTGAAGGCCCATCCTGTTGGATCGCTCATCCGTCTCGTGATCCTCACCTCACTCGTTCAGCGAGGGCATGCGGAACTGGCGCGCCAAGCCGGATTCGTCGCGTATCTCACCAAACCAGTCCGCCACGATCAACTCTCGAACTGTTTGAGAACCGTGCTGGGATTGTCAGGACTTGTGAATGAAGGGAAGCCAAGAGCGGTTATCGCGCCTGCCCCCCTGCTCATCACACGGCATACCCTCGCAGAAACACTGTCGGCCCCGCGCGTCCTGGTGGCTGAAGACAATCTCATCAATCAGAAACTGACCGTTCGCATGTTAGAGAAACTCGGCTACCAATCGGACGTCGTGGAAAACGGTCAAGAAGCGCTGGCCGCATTGGGCCGTGGCTCCTATGCCGTGGTCCTGATGGACTGTCAGATGCCGCTCGTCGATGGATTCGAGGCGACCAGACTCATTCGCCAGCGTGAAGCAACCGCTCAGGAATCTGCCGCAGCCGACTCGACCCTGGCACGCCATATTCCGATCATCGCGTTGACGGCCAATGCCATGCAAGGAGATCGAGAGCGCTGTCTCGCCGCCGGTATGGACGATTATTTAACGAAGCCCCTACGAAAAGAAGACCTCAAAGGAATCCTCGATCGATGGATTCCGGTATCCAGGCATTCGCAGGCCACGGATGACGGCATTGCCACACACCCCAACGCAGAGCATAGCGCTGAAGCCATCCCGGTGATCTTTGATAGGGCCACGATGTTACGAAACATCGGCGGCGATCGGGAGCTGTTGGACCAGCTGATTGGTCTGTTTCTCCAGCGCTATCAGCCCATGTTGGAGAACATCCGCGCCACCTTGGCCAGTAGAGATCAACGGGCCATCGAAGAAGCCGCCCACCTCTTGAAAGGCACCGCCGGGAATCTCTGCGCACCGGAAGTCGTCTTGGCCGCCGGCCAGTTGGAAGCACTCGGACGGCTCGGCACGCTGCTCGATGCCCCGATGATCTACACCCAGCTTGAGGCTGCGGTGCTTCGCCTTGTTCGGATTCTGGAAGCGCAGCGCAGGCGCCAACGCGACGCCAGAAGGCCCGCTGCATAAAAACCCCGTGAAGCGTATCTCTCGAGCAAGTTTCGAGTTGCGCGTTTCTACCTCCGCGACAACGAGAAACTAGAAACCTGAAACGTCGTTCGCGAACTGCGTTTCACGAGATACGCTTCACGAGGGATTTTTAGGCGGGAATGGCTTCGGACCGTGACTCTGTCTGTACGGACTGGCGCACACTCGGCATGGCAAAAATCGGATAGCGGGTTGGGTACTCGTCTGAGAGGACCATCTGCTTACACAGCTTGGTGGAGGGGTTCATGAGGAGTGGCCCGCGAAGATTTGCCGTGATACGGCCTGGATCCTCCGATGGAATGGTCAGAATGACAGCCAGAGTCAAAGCGTCCGCAGCAGTGCCCTTCACTTCCGCCAAGACTTCATCCGGGATCTCTACCCGATAATTCGCATGGAACAGGACGGGATCGAGCACGACGAATGCCAGACTTGATTCCTCAATACAATGAAGCCACTTGAACGGCGCGTCGGTGTCGTAATCCAGAATGACGTAGCGGCTCCAGTCCGGAAATCCCAGGATGCCGGAGGGAAAGGTCAGAATCGCGCTGTCAGGCACCTCAAGTGCACCGAAGCGAGTCGAAGAAAACTTCATGATCGTACCTCACGCAATTGAGCGTCGCCCGGTAGGCAGGAAACGCCGGAAGGCAGCCAGTGGAACCACCCCGGTACAGGCTGCCGATTGGTTTTCTTCTTGAATTCTGGCACAGACTTCGTCTCGATGGATCTCGACCGTAGGGGGCGCTTCGATCCCTAAACGAATCTGGCCACCCTTGATTCCGAGCACGACCACCCGGATAGTTGGGCCGATCGTGACGCCTTCTCCACGCCGACGCGTAAGGACCAACATTGATGCCTTCCCTGGCAAATGCCACAGCTTGCACGTTTCAAGTTTCGATTTGCTTGTTTCTAGTTCGTCAAACAACCCGAAACGCGAGAAAACGAACGACGCCAGCGAACATAGTATCGGCCTCTTTCAACAATTCTTGAGGGACGCCACCTCTTATTTCAAGAAGTTGAGAAGGGAGCTTTCGAAAATACGATTGAGGGTTGCCCCCGCTGCTTGAATGGCTTGCTGCTGGAGCGTCAACTCCGAAATGGCTGCCACCAGATCGACATCTTCGTTGTTGGAGAGAATGGTCGTGAGAAAGGTCTTGGTGTCATCGAGGCTTGTCTTAGTCGTTACGAGCTGATTGGACAACGCACCGACTTCACCCTGCGCAATAGCGACCTGATCCACCGCTGCATCGACGTTGGTTAAGCTTTGTTGAATCCCCCCCCCATAGTTGCCGTTCAACGCTGCGGCGAGGTTTTTCACGGAGTTGAAGAGGTCGGTTGTAGGGCCGCTAAAAATCTGATTCCCTGGCATATTGGTCTTGACCGTCTGCCCGTCGCCGATCTCGATGGTTTGCAGTCCCGAATTGCCCTGGTATTGCACTCCCGTCTGGACCGTGAACAGATCGCCGCTTGCCGAAGCCGTCGCGCCGTCGCGAAGCGAGAACCGCAGACCCTCTATGTCGATCGCGCCGCCGGAGACATAGGACTGATTCGACAATACCGTTTTCCGTGCTTGCGCGACAGTGAACACGTCCCCGTTGCGCGGTCCCGTTGTCCCATCCTGCAGGACGACCCGAAGCCCGTCGAAGTCGATGCTCGCGCCGGACAGATACGTCGTATAGCCCGCATCGTGGTTCAGCGTGGAGGCAGAGGCCCCCACGGTCTCCGTCACGGTGGCGGCCGTCGAGCCCAGGATCTGCGCGGCGGTGGAGCCGGCATTGCCGAACTTTATGATGAGCGAATTGGCATTGCCGGCTGGGTTGTTGATCGTGAACCGGCCGGCCGTAACGGATCCGGATGACACCGTGTAGGCGACCGTATTGGCAGCGGCTCGGCTTGCGTTCAACTGCGTCGCCAACTCCGTCGCCAGCTGCGCCCCGGTATAGCTGCCAAGAGACAGTGTAATCGTCGTATCGGCTCCGGCCCCACCCGCCGTATCGTTGACGATCAACTTGTTATTGGACGAGGTGATGTTGAAGATGTTGGTCGCGAGGGTGGTATCGTACACGTTCGATTGCTTGGATACTCCGGCCAACCCGGTCGTATCCACATTGCTCGTCGCGGTGCTACCAACCGCAATGGCGCTTTGGTCGGTTCCGGACGAACCAAGCAATGACTTGGCTGTCGAAGCCGCGTTGGAGTACAGAAGGCTCAGAGCCGTCGCGTTGCTCCCATTGTTTGTGATATCAAACTTGCCGGTGGTCTCGTTAAAGCCGACCGTGTAGGTCGTCCCCCCGCTTACCGCCTCCATGGCGGCCTTAACCTGGACAGCAAGTTGGGCGCCGGTATACACGCCGGGGGCCAGCGTTGCCGTCACCGGGCCCGTGCCGGGATCGAATTGAATCCCGTCATTGGTCCCGGCCGTCACCGTATAGATATTCTTCAATCGTACCTCGTAGTTGTCCAGTGTCACGCGGCTGGTATCGACCACGCCGCTGTCGCTCTTCACCGCGCCTCCGGTATTCGTGCTGTTCGCCACGACATTCACGGCCGTGGAAACGTTGTAGACATCGAATGTGGTCGCGGCGCTGAACTTCACCAGATAGTCGTTGAGGGTGGCGGCGTTCTGGTTCTGCACCGTCCCTTGCGAGATCGCGGCGCCGCCGACCGTATTCCGCGCACCGACACTCGTCGAAGCGCGGAGGGCAAAGGGAGAAAACCCCGTGGTCGTGCTGCCGCCGTTGAAGCCGAGACTCGTGAGGCCGCTTCCGCCGATAACTTCGACTGAGGACGTCTGGCCGTTATTGTTTGATGTGACGACGAGATGATCGGTGTCGAAGGTCACCGTTACGCTTTTTCCTGCCGCTGACAGGGTGGCATCCGCATTAATCTTGCTTTGTACGAGTGCGGCCAATCCGGAACCGCTCAGTGATGCGGTCCCGAGGGTAATCGTTCCGGACGTAGTCCCATCGACCTTAACAATCAGTGAATCATTGGTGCCGCTTGTCAGTGCGACGGGGGCGGTAATGGAGACACCCGTGGCACGCCCATTCCGGCTGGTGCCGCTGAAGACCGATTGCCCCCCGGCATATTCAGTGTTCCCAAGTTGTTGGAGCTGGAGGAAGAGCTGTTTCACTTCCTGCGCGCCGATCTCCCGGTCGGAAGGACCATTCGTGCTGCTGGCAAACTGAACGGCGAGTTCCTTGATCCGTGCCAGGACGTTTGTCACACCGCTCAACGTGCTGTCCGTCAGGTCAAGGCGAGTCGTGGCGACGTCAAGGTTGCGGACGTGTTGGTCAACTTTCCCAATCGAGGCTTTGGTCGACACGATGCGGTCAAACGCGCTGGCGTCATCAGACGGTTGGACTACTTTCTTGCCGGATGAAATTTGCACCTGCGTCGCCAGCGCCTTCGCTCTAGCACGCTGAATGCTATTGACCAGAAGGTTGTAGGTCTGTTGTTCGGTGACTCTCATAGCCTCATCTCTCTGCGTTACTTCTTCAAGTCCAGCAACGTTTGTAGCATCTCGTCCGTCGCGATAATGAGCCGGGATGCCGCCTCAAATGCACGCTGATACTTCATGACATTGACCAGTTCCTCATCGATCGAGACGCCGGACGACTGGGCCCTGAACGAGTCTAATTGCTCTTGCAGCATCGTTTGGGCCTGGAGTTTGCCATTCGCGGATTGAGCCGCCACTCCCACGCCGGTGGCGGCAGTTCGATAGGCGTCGTTGAACGTAGCACTGCCAAGGGTGGATAAGGCTTTTGTTTGCAAGGCGACCAGCGCCATCACAATATCGTTATTACCGGGAACACCGGCCCTGGTTGAAGACGCGGCGACCTTGCCGGCGCTCGTCAGTGACATGCTGATCGACTTAGCCGTATCGCTGTAGGAATTGAAGGAGAACACGTCATTGGTCGCGGCTGTCCCGCTTAAGGTCACCTGTATACCGTCGATCGCGAATGTTTGTGGGCCGGCATAGGTTCCTGACGCGGCCGTGCTGGTTCCAGCGCTAAGCCCAAGTGTGGCTTGCGCAGTCCCCCCGGTGACATTGACCGCGGAGGCCGCTGTCGAGGCGTTCGAAGTGATAATGAAGCGGCTGGTCGTCGTGTCATAGGTGACCGCGACACTTTTCCCCGCCGCTGAGAGGGTGGCATCCGCATTAATCTTCGTTTGCAACTCCGCCGCCAGGGAGGCTCCACTCGTGTACGATTGTCCCGGCGAGGCAGCCCCTGTCAAGGTGATCGTTCCGGACGCGGTTCCATCAACGGTGACCGCTACTGTGTCGTTGGTTCCTGTCACGATGTTCACCGGCACATCCGCGCTCGGTGCCGTGACAGGGGTGCCGGTATAGTTCCCCTTGATGGTCGCCCCAGTCGTCGTATTGACGATGGAGTAACTGGTCGGGGTCGAAAATTTGATTTCGTAATCCTGAAGTGTCAGCAGGCTGTTCGCGGTAATCGGTCCGCTCGCGAGAGTGGCGCTGCCCTGATTGGTAGACTTGTCATGCGTCGTCACGGTGAGCGGCGAGAAGAAATCGAGCCCCGTCGACCCGTCGAGCCCGTACCCTTGCCGATGGATCTGGTTGACCTCGTTCACGAGGCTGGCCGAGAGCTTATCGAAGGAGGTTTGAAGCCCCGGGATAATCGTGTCGCGGATCGTGAGAAGACCTGCGAGCTTGCCACCTGAAATGAGCGAGGAAATGTCTATCGACTTGCCATTCCCCATGTCGTATTGGACGTTCGCCATGCCACCGTTGTCCAGCGTGGCCACGCCGACCAGGTTGCGCGAAATAGTATTTTCGACGACCACCTGACCCCGCCCGACAAACACGGATACCGCACCGTTTCCCCCGTCGATCACCGAGATGTCAACGCGCTGTGCCAGGTCGTTGATGGCCTGATCCCGTTGATCGCGCAAATCGTTGGCATTCTGTCCTGTCATCTCTGCGGACACGATCTTTCCGTTCAGCTCTGCAATCTGCGAAGTCAGGCTGTTGATTTCGGTGATCGTCTGTTTCACTTGATCGTTCACGGAGCTCCGACGCGCAGACAGTTCGCCGGCCACTTGATTAAACCCGCTGGTGAGAAAGTTCGCTTTAGACAGCAGCACCGAGCGCGGGGTGACGTCGGAGGGGCTTGAGGCAACATCCTGGAGACTACTGAAAAAATCGGTCAGTTGCGTGCCGATCCCTTGATTATTGGAATCGCCGAAAATATTCTGGATCTGGGACAATTGATCATTGGAGATGTTGAGTTGACCGATCACTGAATTGGAAGCCGTAATTTCCCGGTTGATAAAACTGTCGACGATGCGCCGGATCTGTGTGACCTGGACGCCGGTTCCCACCTGGCCTGGATTTCCACCCACCGGAGACCGTTCGGTTACTACCGCCTCCTGCCGGGAATAGCCCGGCGTGTTGATATTGGCGACGTTGTGACCGGTAACTGTCAGCGCCTGTTGCGCGACACTGAGTGCGCTTTTTCCGATATCGAGTAATCCATCGAGTCCCATGATGCGTCTTTATCCTCTTTGCCTGAGCATGGTGCCACCGATCCCTACGCGTTGAGATTCCCCGGACGCTGAATAGGTGTCCCGCTTCGGAAGGGCCTCGCCTGTGAGATGCATCGCCTTGCGGCACAGCGTTTGGATGCCGGCCACGAGCAACCCATTCACAGCGGTTTCTTGGCGCAACACACGGACTTTCTCCGCGAGCCGCTCGTGGCATCGCTCGACGTTTTGCTTGTCCCCCATGTCGAGCCGATCGATGATGGCCTGCAACGTGACAGTTGTGCGGGGAAGGCCCCAGGCATCGGCGAAGCGATTAACCACTGCCGCACGTTCAGACTCTAAAGATTGGAGCTGTTGGAGATTGCTGAGCCGCTGCTCGTTGAGCGTGGGGAATTCTGTTACGGACAGCCGGCGGATGGCGTTCCGTTCCTGTTGCAGGGTCTGATGCAGCAGATCGCAGTGGGCTTCTTCACGAGTGAAGATATCGAGAATGGAAGCGGCAGCGGACGCGGTGTTGGACATGTGCCTCTTTCTGTCGGGTTTCGTCTCAGTCAGTATGGGCCTCTGCCGCCTTCTGCTCAGATCGGTTCCCCGAAACAGAGAGAGGACGGATTAGAGCGCCGCGTCGGTCAATGCGTGACGAATGACCGCATCCCCGACCTTGCGCCCTGCAACATTGTACGTGCCGGCCTCCACCGACCGGCTAATCTGCTCGATGCGTGCTTCACGTGCGGCGTCCGGCTGATCCGCTAAGGCCCTAATCCGTTGAATCTCCTTCGCCTGCTGAGAGATCTGCACGCGATCTTTGCGACCATCGCTAGATGTGCGACGATTCGGCCCGACCGGAGCGCCCTCCTGGGCACCGAGCAGCAGTGTGGCAAGATGATCGGCTCTGCCATGACCTGAGATCTGCATAACCTTGTCTCCTCTCCCTCAATTAGCCCCGAATACTCTGAGTGCGTGCTACTGGAACTGGGGCATTAATACCTGTCGGCTCCTCTATCGGCTTGTGAGCCTGAAAACTTGAGGGGAGAAATGAGTTTTTTTCCGTATATTCATGAATCAATCTGGCCAATCCAAGCCCGCCAGACTCTGCTGCTAGGCGGCCGATCTCCTGGTCGTAAAACGAGTAAAAATAGGCGCCGCCTTTATTGTCTACAGCCACTTTTGGAACCGTTTCTCTCATAACTTTCAATAGATTAGCGATAAAATAACTTTCAAATTCCTGCGCGGCATTATTGAGAGAGGCCATCCCTGCTTGCCGCTCCTGCGTTCTTAGTATTGCAGGCTGCGAGAAGCTCAATTGAGCATCAGCCGTCTGTCTTATAGAACTGAGCCCTGTAAGATCGTGATTCAAGATAAAGCCCTCTGATTCCTGCGTGTAGATGTACATCTATAATAATATCATACGCTATCTATATAATATCAAGATTCGCCTGAAGGGCACCTGCTGATCGAAGAGCTGACAAAATTGCGACCAAGTCCCTCGGAGTCACCCCGACCGCATTCAGTGCTCGCACCACCTCTCCGAGCGTCACCGTTTCATCCACCACCATCAATCTGGACTCCTGCTCCTTCGCCTCAGTCTGAACATCCTCAGTCACGGTCGTCTGTCCACCAGAAGGCCCACCAAGCAAGGAAGCGGGGGGCTGCGACACATTGAGCGTATTCTTGACCGAGATTGTGAGGTTGCCATGAGAGATGGCGCAGGTGGAGATACGGACATGTTCTCCGAGGACTACGGTGCCGGTTCGTTCATTCACAACCACTCTTGCCGACATGTCGACGGCAACGTCCAACCCTTCGATCGTAGCGATGTATTCCACGACCCGGCCGCGAAAACTTTCAGGAATGGTTGCCCGTACCAACCCTGCATTGACGGCGGTCGCACTCCCCTTCCCGAAGACGCCGTCGATGGCTTCGGTCGTCCTAATCGCCGTCGTGAAATCCGGTTGACGCAGGAGCACCGATACGGTTTCCCACGATTCCACATCAATGGCCACCTCCTTTTCGATGATGGCCCCACCAGGCACACTCCCGGCTGACTGATGATTTTTGGTCACGGTGGAACCGCCCGGTCCCCCCGTTCCTCCCAAGAACCCCCCGATCGAAACCGGTCCTTGCGCCACGGCGTAGACTTGCTGATTCGCTGCCTTCAGCGGAGTGAGTAACAAGGTACCACCTTGCAAACTCTTCGCATTAGCCATCGAAGAGACGAGGACATCGACCGTCAAACCTGGCTTGGCAAAGGGCGGTAATTTGGCCGTCACCATCACCGAGGCGATGTTACGCGTCAGCAACTGGATCGGATTGATCACGAGGTTGACACCCATCTTATTCAACATCGACATCATGGCTTGGATCGTGAACTGACCGCCGATGACTTGGTCCCCGGTACGATCCAAGCCGACGACGAGCCCATAGCCGATCAATTGGTTCTCCCGAACGCCTTCGAAGGAGCCCAGGTCTTTGATCCGAACGGCCCAAGCCGGTGTCACCCCAATCATCGTAACGAGAAGTGCGGCAACGATACTGAGCTTCGCGATGGTCATAGTGATGGTGTCCTGTAACGTGTTCATCGTCAATGGTGTCGGCGCAAGAGGTACTCCCGACTAAAAAACATTCTGGCGAGCCAACCTGGTTCCGCCAGGCTGTCCGCAGAGGGTTGATCCCCTCCCTGCCCATCCGATCCACCCTCCGCTGAGTCGAAGTGAACCAGCGGGGGATTAAGATTGGCCCGACGGACGACCCCGCTCATGACCATCATTTTCAAAGATCGCATCACGACCATGCGGTGCCACTCCTCCCAGGAGATGCCTGCCGCCCATCTCATGTTGTGCTTCACGCTCTTCACCTCCATGGCATCAGAAGGGAGAGATCCAGTCGAACACCCGAACCAGCCATCCAGGCCGTTGAACGTCATCCACAACGCCCAAACCGGAGTATTCAATTTTCGCATCAGCAATGGCGCTCGACAACACCGTGTTCTTGGTGTCGACGTCCACGCGTCGGACGATGCCGCTGATCGTCATCAACTGCGTCTCGCTGTTGACGGTAACTTCCCTCTTACCTTCAACTCGCAGATCCCCGTTCGGCAGGACCTCGGTCACAATGGTGGAAATTGTCCCAGTCAGCGTATCTTCACGGTTGGTGGCCCCTTTGCCGCCAAACTTGTTCGACGCGTTGGCATTAATCCCCATCCCCCGCATTGCCTCGCCACCGAGCCGAACCCCGGGAATACCGATGTACCCGATCGCGGATCCGCTTAACGAATGATTCAACGTCGATTGTCGTTCCGCGCTCGTGTCGGCTGACTTGGACCCCGCATGCTTTTCTACAATCTTTATCGTCAGGATATCGCCGACCCGCATGGCTCGCAGATCTTCATACAGGTAGGCACGCCCGTTTTCTTCTTGCCAAAGCGAGCCGAGGGTTTTGGGAGGCGGCAAGGGAGGGACCGTCAGTTTGTTGGCCACATTGGGCGAGGCATGAAGGTAGCACCCGGCGTTGACGAACGCGACGCTCAGCGCGATAGCCAGCCGGACAGACCTGTGACAGCGGCTAATACTCAACACGCACGACTCCCGGCGCGACAATCTTCGCGCGCAATTCTTTACCGGAATCAACGTTGGCCACCGTAATGGACTGGCCGAGCTCTCCATTCGACTTGGTCACGCCGGTCACCTGAATCGAGAGGCCCCCGTGCCTCGCCTCAATGGCCACACGATCGCCCTTGCGAACGGCGTAGGGATTCTTGACCGTCCCCAAACGAATCGGCATGTTGGCCGGCAACGGACGCGCCGCACTTCTCCCAATGACATCGTTCAGGTTTGTCGCCAACTGATGGTTTAACTCTCTCAGTTTGATTCGCTGGATGGTCACGTCCTCCGCGTCGATCAGATCGTCAACCTTGATGACCCTGATCGGCACGACGGCATCGACGGATGCCCCGATATCCGCGGTGGCATCGATCGTCTGCCACGGCCTGCCGTTCGCATTGATCTGAACATGAAAGGTCCGACGCCCGAGGCCCTCGTCAAGTCCGTGCGGGGTGATCGTCAATCCCATGCTGCCGGGCGGTACCTGGATCGGTTCTTGCGGGTCCACCATCGTGGCATGAATCGCGCGCACCTGTCCCGCCATTTCCTGCTCAAGAAAACGCAGGATGCTTCGTTGAATGTCGTCTGGGTGCAACTGGTGAACCGCTGGGGCGAGAGCAGGGCCACGCTTCATGGCGCGGAACTCAGACCCCTGCGCCACACGCACCGCTGAAGAGACACGATCGACAGATTCCGCGCGCGCAGGATAGGGACTGGCGAGGATGAGTGTCAGCAAAACCAATGCATACAGACGTCGTGATTTCATATCGGAAGCTCCTCTGTACGTGACAGGCGATCTCTCTTACCGTCTGAGATTGTTCGCGATCGACATCATTTCGTCCGCAGCTTGAATGGTTTTTGAGTTCACCTCATAGCTGCGTTGGGCGATGATCATATTCACCATGTCTTCTGCCAAATTGACGTTCGAACTTTCCAGAAATCCCTGCTGCACAGTTCCAAAACCCGTTGTGAAGCCACCAGTCCCTTGGAGCGGAGGGCCGGATGCGAAACTGTCGAGAAACAGATTGCTCCCCATCGCCACGAGTCCTGATGGGTTATCGAACCGGGTCAGCTGAATCTGACCGACCTGCGAAGCCTGCGTGACGCCGGGCAACAGCGCAGACACCGTCCCGTCCTGGCCGATGGAGATCGAGAGCGCGCCGGATGGAATGGTGATCACGGGATTGAGCATGTCTCCGTCTCCCGTCACTAGGTTCCCGGTATTGTCCCGCTTGAACGAGCCGTTCCGGGTGTACATGACCGAGCCGTCAGAGCGCTGGACTTGAAAAAATCCCGCCCCATCGATCGCGAGATCCAGGTCGTTGTTGGTCTGGCGCATGTTGCCCTGAATCCACTCTTTCGCCACTGTGACGGGACGAACCCCTGCGCCGACCTGGATCCCGACAGGAAAGACCCCGACGTTCGATGCGCTCGTCCCAGGGAGCCGAGTGGTTTGGTAGAGCAAGTCGGCAAACTCCGCCCTGCTTCGCTTGAACGCGTTAGTATTGACGTTCGCCAGGTTATTGGCAATGGTGTCAACGTTGATCTGCTGGGCAGTCATTCCGGTGGCCGCCGTCCACATGGCTCGAATCATAGAAACCCTCCTACGTCTCTCATGGTTCGTGAAGCGTGAGGCGCGTTCTTCCGAATCTGACAAACAACGCGCAACGAGATACGCTTACGGTCTTACAGCACCTTCCCGACATCCTGAATGGCAATTTCCGCCATGTGGTCGATGGTCTGAATCAGCTTCTGGCTCGACTCATAATTCCGCATTCCCTGGATCATCTTGACCATCTCGCCGACCGAATTGACGTTCGACTCCTCGATATGCCCCGCCTGGATTTGTGGGTTCTTGGCCAGCTTGCCGTTGTCCAATGACAGAAACCCTTCTGGATTTTTCTGCGGCATTCGGTCGTCAGGAAACTCCATCACCTTGATCGTCGCGACCGGTTGTCCATCAACATTAATCGCCCCTTGCGCACTGACCTCGATCGTGCCAGGCGGCACCTTGATTTCTCCCTTTGTGCCCATCACCGGATATCCCAGATTCGTGACCAACCGGCGTTGCGAGTCCAGCGAGAACATGCCGTTCCTGGTATAGCGAACTCCCTGAGGCGTCTTCACCTCAAAAAATCCGCTCCCCTGAATTGCCGTATCGAGAGGATTCCCGGTGATTCTGATCCGGCCTGCCTCGAACGACGTGTGCATGGCATGGGGCGCGACGAAAACCCTCTCGGCTGAACCAGCCGGTCGCACGCCTATCTGCTGACCGAACCCGACCGGATTCGCCAGCGCCGACCCCGACACCTGGGCACGGGCCATGACGGATGTAAAGGCCTGGTCATCCTGTTTGAATCCGGCAGTATTGACGTTCGCCATATTATTGGCGAAGACCTGCATCTGGCGCTCTTGCGCCAATGCGCCGGAAAGAATGGGATAGATTGCTCGATTCATCTCTGTAGCTCCTTGCGTGGCGATGACGCCAAGCCATATCGCAACATGCATGCCATCTGTCTGCCGCCTGTTGTTCAGCAAGTCACGTGAGCGGCCAGCCAGTCCATGCACTGTGAATTCCATGCGATGGCACGAGCAGCGTTCAAATGGATCCGGCGGTCATCGAGGGAAAAATGCGGGATGGATAAGCAGGGCTAGGAAAATATTGCCGGAGTGGGAAAAATATTACGGGTTAGCGGCGGCAAGAAAGGCGGAACGCGCAAGATAGACAGGAGAACTGGATCATGCATGGCCGCAGTTCGATGTTCGGAGTTCTGGGTTCGAGGTTTAGGAAGCCTGGAGCTTCAACCTCGAACCGTTCACCTTCGCGCGTCCCGTCGAATGCAACAGACACGCGCATGAATAGGAGCGTTAGGGGCGAAGATCGACGAATGAGGACGCCACGGGGATTGACTGAGAGGCGGCTGACGAAACGGTGGGCGAGGTAAATCGAACGGCCTGCCCCTCAGACTTCGCTGTCCTCACTGCTTGGATGGCCTGTGTGATCAACCCCTCATGTTCCCTGGCATCCTCCGGGTACAGTGCGACACCAATCCGGCAGGTCAGGAACAGCTCATGTCCGTCCAAGGTGAGAGGTAGCCCCACCGTCGCCTGCAGTTTCGCCACAATGGCCGTTACCTCATCAGGGGAAGTGAGGTTGTCGAGAATCATCGCGAATTGATCCTGCGCCAGCCGCCCGATCGTTTCCGTGGAACGCAAGACGCCCTTGACCCTGGCTGCCTGGACGCGAACGAGCACATTGCTATTCGCTTGGCCTTGACTCTCTGCCACCATCCGAAAGTGTTCCAGCTCTACCACGAGCAGCGCGATGGATCGTCCGGTTTTTGCGGCACGACCGACCGATTGTTCGAGTAACGTCCCGAACAACCGTCTGGTAGGCAAGCCCGTCACGCTGTCATAGGTTGATGACATCTCTATAGGTTTCTCCGTAGACCTACCGCGACGGAATCCATGCTTCGGATGTTGGCCTTTGAGCCACAGTCCTCCCAGGATCAGGAGACTGAGAAGGCAGAGCCCGATGAGGCCCAGTAGAAAAGGAGACATGGCCATAGCACCCACCCCCTCACCTGCCAACATGGCATTCGAAGGAGACAAGAACCGTTCAATGTACGCGGGCATGTGGATCGTCAAGGATTCCGAATACGTGTCAGTGAACAATCAACCACTGACTGTTTCGGCTGATGGCAGGAGGACTTGAGGGCCGAGGGACACAGCGCAACGAGCAACAGCGGCATCGAACGAACACTACGGCTCCCCCACGCCACCATCACGGTAGGCACGGGGGAGCGGCAGGTCGGCACTCATCGCAGCACGTGAAGGCTCCCCTTGAGGTGCAAGACCGCTTTGGTATGGATCTGACACACGCGAGATTCTGTGACTTTCAGAATGCGGCCGATTTCCTTCATCGTGAGCTCTTCATAGTAGTACAGGGTGAGCACGAGACGTTCCTTCTCCGGCAATTGCTGGATCGCATTGGTCACCGTCGTGCGTACCCGTTCACCGAGCATGGTGGCGAGCGGGTCGGGCTGACGTGTGTCGGCGAGCATGGTGAGAATCTTCTGCCCGTCCGGTTCGTTCACCTGGATATCGTCCAAACTGACCAGCACAGCTCCGCGCGCGCGCGAAAGAAAATCGTCGAGCTCGACTTGGGTCATCTTTAATTGTGCCGCGACTTCCTCATCTGTCGGTGGTCGGCCGAGTCTGTTCATGAGCTCGGTGTGCGTGCGTTGCAACAACGAGACACGCTCGTGAACCGAACGAGGAATCCAGTCCATGGAACGAATTTCATCCAGCATGGCACCCCGAATACGAAACTCCGCATAGGTCTTAAACTTGGCTTCCCGAGTAGGGTCGTACTTATCCATCGCATCCATCAATCCAATGACGCCGACTGAGACGAGGTCTTCCGCGTCCATATAGGCCGGCAAGCGGAAGGCCAGACGATGGGCCATCGCCTTCACAATATGCGCGAACTCTTTGATGATCCGTTCACGCTGCACTTCGAGTGCGGGGCCTACCGCTCGACTTGGTTGTGTTGCAATATTATCCATAATCAGTATGCTTTCTGTGTTCGTATCAACATGGGAATCCCTCTAGGACGTGTGGATCAATTGGCGCCACAGGAATTGCATGGTACTCTTCGGCAGCTGAGGATCGGGCCACTCTGCAACCTTTTTCGCCAACTGGAGAAAAGCTTGGCTGGCGGGTGAACCGGGAAAACACTCTGTCACCGCCTTCTGCTGAAGGACAGCCATCGGCAGGTAATCATCGAACGGGATATAGCCCAGATACTCCAGGTTGATATGCAGGAAACGATCCGCTGCCGCATCGATCTTGCGGAATGTCTGAGTCGCATCGCGTTGACTTTTCACCATATTGACCAGCACTTTAAATCGTCGCTCGCGATGCTGCCGGCAGAGCACTTTTATCAACGCATAGGCGTCGGTCAGGGACGTCGGTTCCGGCGAGATGACGACGATGGTCTCCTGGGCTGCTGAGGCGAAATAGGTGACAGTCGGAGACACACCGGCTCCGGTGTCGATCAGCAGTACATCCACGGTGTCAGCCACACGCTCCAGCTCACTTTGAAGGACCAGTTGCTGGGAATCGGTCAAGGAGGTGAGCTGAGGCAGGCCGGAGCCTGCCGGCAACACCTGGATTCCAGCCGGACCTTGGATGATAATGTCGGACAGGTGGTGTGATCCACACAGGACATGCTCCAACGTATACCGAGGCACCAATCCCAAGAGCACATCGATATTGCCCAGTCCCAAGTCCGCATCCAGTACCAGCACTCGTTTCCCGGTTCGCGCCAACCCCACTGCAAGGTTGACGACCACATTCGTTTTCCCAACCCCGCCCTTTCCGCTCGTCACTGTAATCACATGGGTGCACAGGCTCCCTTGAGCCATTGTCGGCATCGCTGCCTCCTGTTCGCTGAACATGTTCTTCATGCGGAGCCTCCCTCCTACGCTGGTTGTGGCGTCGTTCCACCCAAAGACACAACCGAGTCGCGTTCAATGGATGACGAGAGGCCTGGTGATGTGAAGCGGACAGAACTACGCTCAAGCAACAGATCGGCCAACCGTCCAGGCTGCGCCAGCTCGAGATCTTCCGGCACCTGCTGACCAGTTCCCCAATAGGACAGGGGCAAGGTCGTCTGGTAGGCCAGTTCGAAGAGATTCCCGTATTCCAACGTCTCGTCCAGCCTGGTAAAGAGCAGACGGGACGGCGCACAGACGTCATACCGCGCCAGCGTGCGACGGAGATCCTGCATGCGCGTATTCGCGGATAAGACCAGATGCGTCTCGATCGGGCCGTACGAGTCTTTGAGCCCGCCAAGATTGGTGAGCCGTGCCGTCTCATTTGCACCAAACCCTGGCGTATCGATGAGAATGAGATCGGCTCCGCGATGACGGCGTATGCCGTCGATCACGTCGGCCGTGGTCTGCGCGGTTTCGAGTGGGATACCCAAGACATTCGCATACGTGCGGAGGTGTTCGACCGCCGCCATGCGACAGCTATCAAGAGTGATCAGCACGACTGATTTGTGCTCCTCCAGGCGATAGTGAGCCGCGAGCTTCACGATCGCCGTAGTCTTGCCAACCCCACTCGGGCCAACGAACATAACGACGTTGTATTCGTCCCCGCGATTCAGGAGGGGCCCACTGACCCGAATGGGTTCAACGAGGAGAAGGTGCAGCATCTCCTGAATCTCGCCATCTGAACAGGCCGTCTCCGGCGCGAGCCGGCGATGAAGCGCAAGGCAGAGACTCTCGGCGCTGGAAGGGCGCAGTCCTTGGGTAATCAACTGACGGCAGGCCCGTGCGATCGGCGCGGGAAAACCTGTGCCGATCGCCGGCGCGTCATCGGGCAAGGAAAAGGTCAGCCGCCGATGCAGATCATAGAGTTCGTTTTTCAGACGATGCACGCGCTCCGTCGACAGAGTGCGCGATTGCGTCGGTGCGACCGGTGCCGCTATGGGGACGGCAAGCCTGGTGCGAGACGCGGTGCTGTCTGAGGTACGGAGTAATGCGCTCAGGGTATCCTGAAACACAGGCGAAGGCACTTGCGTAGGCGCAGCCGACCCTACGTCGTGCGGAGCCACAGGCATGGTCGGCGGAGAGAGGGGCGCAAACTCCTGGGTCTCACGATCGGTCGCCGCGGTTACTTCCAGCAGCGGTCGGCCGAATAGGCCGAACGGCAAGCTCCCTTGACGCACGCGCTTGGTGGACAGGATGATGGCATCAGGCCCCAACTCGGCCTTGATGTCGCGGATGGCCTCGTGCATGGTTTCGGCATGAAATAATTTAATCTTCATCGCTCACCTCACAGTCGTGGGAGTTCGACATCCAACCTGATCGTTTCTAGCGATTGCAGCTGGACCATCGCATCGATCTCATTGAGGCCCAGCACCGGCACCGTATGAAGGATCCGGTCGGTCAAGCGGCGGATATGCCGGCGCAACGCCGGGGAACAGAGCACGACCGGCTGCTGGCCTCGAGCCGCGACTCGTTCCGCCGCCTGTTTCAGGGCCGTCAACAACCTCTGGGAGGTGCCGGGGTCCAAATTTAGCGTGCCCCCTTGCGGAAGCGCCGCGACCTGCTCGTTCAACGACCGATCCAGCCTCGGATCCAACGTGATCACGGGCAGCGTGCCGTCCGGAGCTTGATGCTGGCGCGTGATCGTGCGCGACAACGATTGCCGCGCCATTTCCGTGAGGAGTTCGGGGTCTTTCGTCCCCGTGGCATGATCCGCGATCGCTTCGAGGATGGAACGGAGATCGCGGATCGGAATGCCTTCACGCAGCAGGTTCCCCAGGATACGCACCACCGTTCCCAACGACAACAACGTGGGAATCAATTCCTCGACCAATCTGGGATGAGCCTTGGCAGTCTCGTCCAGCAACGCCTGCACCTCTTGGCGGCCCAACAATTCATGTCCGTGACGCTTGATGATTTCAGATAAATGTGTGGCGATGGCCGAGGTGGCATCGACGACGGTATAGCCGGCCAGTTGCGCCTGCTCTCGCATTGACTCCGGCACCCATAATGCGGGTAACCCAAAGGCCGGTTCCTTCGTTGCCACACCCTGGATGACACCGCGCTGGGCCGTTCCTGGGTCGATCGCCAGCACGTGCGACGGCAACACATCGGATTTCGAGAGTTCCACCCCCTTGAGCATGACGGCATACTCGTTGGGACGTAACTGTAGATTGTCACGAATATGGATCGGCGGCAGAAGAAAGCCCATCGTCTCCGCGAACTGTTTGCGCAGCCCTTTGATGCGCTCCAGAAGCGCAGTCCCATGCGTGCCCTCGACCAAGCCAATCAGGCCGTAGCCGACCTGGACTTCCATCAAATCGAACGGTGCGACGTGGGACGACGCCTCTTCCACCTTGACGCCCGCCGCAGGAACCGGCGTCGACGGTGCCGCTTGATCGTTCTGACGGGAGAGCCGATAGGACAACCAAGCGGCGGCACCGCCCAGACCAAGGAACGCCAGATGGGGCAGGCCGGGGATGAGTCCGAGCGCCAACAGAATCCCGGCCGCGGTTCCCACCGCCTTCGGCGACACCAGTACTTGCCTCATAATATCGAACCCGAGATCGCCGTCAGAGGCGGCACGAGTCACAATGATGCCCGCCGCGGTCGAGACGATCAGCGCAGGAATTTGTGCGACAAGGCCCTCACCCACCGTCAAAAGCGTGTAGGTTTGCGCGGCCAAGCCGGGACTCATGCCCTGCTGCAGGACACCGATCGCCAATCCGCCGACGATGTTCACGAATACGATGATGACCGCCGCCGTGGCGTCGCCTCGGACGAACTTGCTGGCGCCGTCCATGGAACCGTAGAAATCGGCTTCTTCTGCGATCTCACGGCGACGCCGCCTCGCTTCCGTCTCGTTGATCAGGCCGGCATTCAGATCGGCATCGATACTCATCTGTTTACCAGGCATCGCGTCCAAGGTGAACCGCGCCGCCACTTCGGCCACGCGGCCAGCGCCTTTCGTCACGACGACAAAATTGATGATGACAAGGATCGCAAAGACCACAAGACCGACCGTGTAGTTTCCGCCGACGACGAAATTCCCGAACGCCCGAATCACCTCCCCCGCCGCGCTGGCTCCTTCGTTGCCGTGCAACAGAATGAGACGTGTCGACGCGATATTGAGGGACAGGCGCAGCAGTGTGACCATCAAGAGCACGGAAGGAAAGGCCGAGAATTCGATGGGCCGCCGCACTTGCAAGGCGACGAGCAAGACGATGACCGACACCGTAATGTTAAAGGCCAGAAGCAGATCTAAGAGAAACCGGGGAAGCGGCAGGAGCATGACCATGATCACCGACACCACGCCTATCGACAACAGAATGTCGGGGTGCTTAATGATCGACTTTGGGGAGAGGGCCATCGTCTCGTTCGCCATAATAGTGATGCCTTACCGTGGCGCCTGTTTAGGCGTGAAACCCCGTGCGCGATAGACAAATGCCAAAATTTCTGCCACCGCCAGATAGAGATCGGCAGGAATTTCCTTGCCGATCTCCACGAGTTTGTAGAGCGTGCGGGCAACAAACTTATTCTCCACCACTGACACGCCATGCTGCCTGGCCACTTCACGAATTCGCTCCGCCAGATGGCCAGCCCCCTTGGCGACGACAATGGGTGCACCAGGGCGCGCGGTGTCGTATTTGAGCGCGACGGCAAGGTGCGTCGGGTTGGTCACGACGACGTCCGCCGTCGGCACTGCGGCCATCATGCGTTTCTTCATCATCTCCCGCTGCATGCTCCGCACACGGCTCTTGATCTGCGGGTCACCTTCCGAACTGCGATGTTCTTCCTTCACCTCTGCATGGGACATTCGCAGCGAGCGTTCCCATTCGAACCGTTGATAGAAATAGTCCGCTCCCGCGACGACGACGATCGCGCCGGTGACCGAGACGGCGACCTTGAGCGTCAGCCATCCCATGACGGTCATGAGTCCCCACACGTCATATTCCACGAGTTCAGGAAGACGTCCGATCTCCCCTCGAAGGACGAACACCCCAATGCCGGCGATAACCGAGATTTTGAGCAGGGCTTTGATCAGCTCCGAGAGAGACCGGAGCGACACGAGTCGAGAAAACCCTTTCATCGGATTCAATCGCGAGATGTCAAACGGCAACGTGGACTTCCACAAAAACCCCGTCTGTGCGAGCGATGCACCGACTCCTGCGAGCGCGAGGACACCCAACAACGGAAGCATAAGCAATATGGTGGTGATGCCGACCTGCACGACCAATGCATGAATCTGATCGACCGTAAGACTCGCCTGGAGCATTCGATCAAACGACCCAGACAACCCCACGCGGATCACATCGGTCAGTTGTTGCACACCGGGGCGGATCAGGAAAAATAACAGCCCGAGCCCTGCGACCTGCATGGCCGCAGTGGTCACATCGCGGCTGACCGCGATGTTGCCCTCCAGGCGGGCATCCGCTTTTCGTTTCTCACTCGCCGGTTCTGTCTTGTTATCTTTATCGTCAGCCATGCCCCAAGACCCTCAAGAGCCCGTCGATCGTCTCGTGCAATCCGATGAATTCCCGTTCGAACAGCGAGACCATGAAGGGCAAGGCCAAGCCCAAGACCAGTAACCCGGCAGCGATGGTCAGAGGAAAACTGAGCACGAAGATATTGATCTGCGTGACGGCTCGCCCCAACATGGCCAGTAAAATATTAATGAGGGCTACGGCCACGAGAACCGGTCCCGCCAGCTTCACCGCCACCACAAACATATGTTGCGACAGATGCAGCACTTCCTCCCCGACGGCAGGCGAAAGGGTCGCGCCGAACGGCGGAATGGACTCGTAGCTGGACACAATGGCGGCCACAACCATCATGTGGGCATTCAGCGAGAGGAAGACCAACGACCCGATGACGGTAAACAATTGCCCGACCATCGGCGTCGATACTGACGTCATCGGATCCAATAATTGGACGATGCTGAACCCCATCTGGCTTCCGGCAAGTTCTCCGGCAACCTCGAGCGCTGAAAAGAGTAATCGGACGGCCATACCGATCACGAAGCCAATCAACAATTCACTCGCAAGACCCGCCGTCATGGCAGCGGCGTCCGGTGGAGTCGGAGGGAGTTGAATCGCCGGGGCCAACACGAGGGCCAGCATAAGCACGAGTGCCACTTTGACCCGAGGGGGAACGGTGCGTCCGCTTAACATAGGAATGGCCGCCACGATCCCTCCGGTACGGGAAGCCACGACGAGGAAGGACTGAAACTCAGGCAGTAGAATATGCAGCGGTTGCGTAAAGTTCATGGCTCTCTTGATGGCCTGCGTCAGTGCACGTAGTTTGGAATACTGCTGAATATCTGCGTCATGAACGACGTCAACACGCCCAACATCCATGGCATGAACACGACGATAGCGGCGAACACGGCCAGCACCTTGGGGACAAACGTCAGGGTAGCTTCGTTCAGTTGCGTCATGGCCTGCAGGATACTGACCGCAAGTCCGACGACCAAACTAAGGCCCAGAATGGGCGCGGACACGAGAAGCGTGGTTTCTAACGCCTGACGGCCTAGCTCTGTCACCATCTCAGGAGTCATCTCGCTCGCTCCTCTCGAATCTCGCTTAAGGCTCGAGACTCGTGGCTTGAGACGCTGGGAACATCCTCGAAGCGCACACCACCTTGCCTCTGATCTCCCACCTCTCGCTTGCTCATTGAAAGCTTCTCACCAGTGACCCGACGATCAGATACCACCCGTCGGCCAGCACAAAGAGAATGAGTTTGAACGGGAGGGATATCATGACCGGCGGCAGCATCATCATGCCCATGGCCATCAGAATGCTGGCCACCACCATGTCGATGATCAGAAACGGAATGTAAATCAAGAACCCGATTTGAAACGAGACCCTCAATTCGCTCAAAATAAAGGCAGGAATCACCACATGAATGGGCACCTGATCGACCGTTTCCGGCTTCGGAATCTTGCTGAGATCGATGAAGAGCTCCAGATCCTTATCGCGGACCTGTCTCAGCATGAAGGCGCGAATCGGCTGAATGCCTTTTCCCCAAGCCTCCTCATAGGAAATCTGTTCGGCAAGCAGCGGCCCGACCGCCTGGCTATACACTGTCTGCCCTACCGGAGCCATGACGAAGACTGTGAGGAACAAGGCCAAACTGATCAGGACTTGGTTCGGGGGCACTTGCTGCGTCCCCAACGCCTGGCGGAGGAATGAGAGCACGATAACGATTCTGGTAAAGGACGTGACCATGATAAAGAACGCCGGCGCGAGCGAGAGCACCGTTAACAGCGCGAGGATTTGAAAAACAACAGCGGTTTGCTTCGGACCGGTTTGTCCCAAATCGATGGTGACAGACGGGTTGGTCCCGCCCGCGGCATCGTGTGCGAGGCCAAGACACAAACACACCATCAGTGCGCCGAAAAGTACACGCGTCCGGTACTCATGCCGGCGTCGAGGAGAAAGAGCCGGTACCGTCAGCCAACGATCACGCAGTGGCATGGCCGCCTTTCATCTCTGTAGACGCCTGGGCTGGAAGGCCCGATGAAAGCCCTGGAGAGACCATTGACGTGCCGGAAGCCCCCTTCGATAACAATTGCCGGACCTGCTCCTGATCGGTGATCCGCCCAAATGAGACCAGGTCAGTCGAGGTCGCGCCGACAATCAGGAACTCTCCGGCCACTGATACGAGCGAGATCGTTTTGCGCGGGCCAATGTAGCCGCTGCCGAGCACCTGGACGATTGGTGTGGTCACAGGCGCAAACAAGCGAGTGCCGGCAAACAAGCGGGTGCCCGCAAACCGGCGAACCAGAGCGACCAGCCCGGCGATAAGAGCCAGGACAAGGGCGAGGGCGGAAGCCATCCGCAAGAAACTGTCCCAAAAATCGACCATGCCGTCTTCGTCCCCCCTCTTCCTATCCGAGTTGCTGAACCCGCTCGACCGTACTGATGACATCGGTCAGCCGGATGCCGTATTTCTCGTTCACTACCACCACTTCGCCTCGCGCAACCAGCTTGTTATTGACCAACACTTCCATCGCCTCGCCCGCAAGCTTTTCCAGTTCGACCACGGACCCTTGTCCGAGCTGAAGCAGATCACGAATCGCCATCTTGGTTGACCCCACCTGCACGGTCACCTGCATGGGAATATCGAGGATGAAATCCAGGTTTTTTTGAGCCGGCACTGCTCCCCCATTATCGACAGACGGAAACGACGCCGCCGGAAGGGGGGACGCGCTCGATTCGGGCTTCGTAACTTCGATGTCTGCCATAGACAATTCTCCTCAGCGACAGGGCTCGCTTACGTTATGACCTTTGCCACACGACAGGCATGGTTGCCCTTGAACACACCCGGACTGCCTTGAAACTTCAGGTATCCCTCGACATAACAATCCAGTGGATCGCCCGGCCGTTGATCCAGCACAATAACGTCCCCCGGCGTAAAGTTTAAAACGTCTCGCACCTTGACGGAGACCGTGCCGAGCCGAACGGTGATATTGAGCGGGCAGTCTTGCAATCTCTCGCGAAACCGGCCCGCCCACCCTCCGTCTTGCTCGACATGATCGGAGACCAGCCCTGAATAGAGTTTTTCTTTGATGGGTTCGAGCATGGAGTAGGGATAGACGATAAACAGATCGCGCGCAGTTTCGCCGATCAGAACTTGCAGGGTCACGACAGCGACGATCTCGGATGTGGAAACCACCATCGCAAATTGGGGATTACTTTCCGAGCGCACATGCTGGATCTTGACCGGCATCAGTGCCTCCCAGGCTTTTTCGAGATCGAGGAAGGCTTGCTCAACCAGCTTCTTGATGACGCGCAACTGAATGGGAGTGAAATCGCGACCTTCCGGTTTGACGTGCGTCTGCCCTTTGCCTCCGAAAAAGTAATCCACAATCAGATAGACAAGAAACGCGTCCATCACGAAAAGCCCGTTGCTGCGGAGCGGTTCCATATGAAACACGTTCATCGAGGACGGCATGGGGACTTTCTTGAGGAATTCGCCGAATTTGGTGATTTGTGTGCCGACGACGACAAATTCGATGGTGTCATGAAGCGCTGTCCCCCACGAAACCGCTTGGCGACGAATGAAGCGATCGTTGATCAGCTCGAGCGTCGGCATACGCCCGCGAATAATCCGTTCTTGATTGAACAAATCGAACTGCTTGGCCCCCGTCGCGGCGGCCGCTGCGCCCTGCGGTGTTGCTTCAACCTCGCCGGACACTACACCCTTTAGGAGCGCATCGATTTCGTCTTGGGAGAGGATTTTTTCCATATGACGAATCCTCCTCTTGGCTATTGCACGACGAATTCAGTGAAATACACCGTGTGGACCGCCGGCTTGGGGAGCAGGCTGTTGACCCGTTGCGTAATTTCGTCGCGCAACTGGAACTTCCCCTGGGTGGTTCGGATCGACGCGGAGTCCTTACTGGTCAAGAGCACGAGAATCGTGTCGCGTATCTGGGGGATTCGATTAGCCAGTTCATCCGGCGCCTCATGACTATCCAACTCCAGCTTCACAGTCAGTTTGAGATATCGGACTTCCTGGGCATCGGCCAAGTTGACGATGAAGGGCTCTACATCGAATATCACCCCCGGGCCTGGGACCTTTGCTGCTCCCTGTTTCGTCTCGGCTGCAGCGGGTTTGTGTTCAGCTTCGCCATGACTCTCCGCTTTCGCCGGGCTGGCCTCTGTTTTCGCCTCCTCGCCCCCATGCCCTCCTGCCATGAGCTTGAAAAGCGCGAAGGCCCCCCCAAGACCAAGTACGAGTGCGGCCACTCCAATGACGATAACCATTTTCATGGAAATCCCGATCGGGCCGGATACCGATGCTTTGTCAGCTTCGGCGGCTGCTGCTGCATCTGCCATAAGATCCTCCTCCAGTCGAACGATGACAGGAACGGGGAGTTTGCAATGCGTATGCCACAAGAATCTCGCACGGCATCATGCGCGCCATGCGAGAAACGCTGTACCAGATGCGGTGATTCCTCGTGACAGGGCAAACGAAGCACGCGGGGAGATACGACAGGCTGCCAGACGATTGACGTTGTCAATATCCTGACGCGGGACCACTGGCCAGGAGACAGAGTCATGACGAAGGTATTGTCTTGTGGGGAACGGGATGGCCCCATGAGCTGGGTCACGCGCGCGGCGGCGCATGACCCACCCATAGCTGGGGTCTACCGTTTGAGGTTGACGAGCTCTTGGAGAATCTCGTCTGCTGTCGTGATGACGCGGGAGTTGGCTTGGAAACCTCGTTGGGCTGCGATCATGTCAATAAAACTTTCGCCCAAGTCGACATTGGACAGTTCCAGCGTGTTGGATTTTAATTTCCCCAATCCCGCATTCTCCGGCACGCCCGTCACCGGTTGCCCTGAGTTACCGGACTGCGCAAACGTATTGTTACCGGTTCTGGTCAATCCAAGCGGGTCAGGAAATCGTGCCAACACGACCTGGGCCAACGCCCTCAGCTGGCCATTGGAAAATCGTCCATTGATGATGCCGTTCCCATCAACCGAGAAGGCCTGGAGGGAGCCGGCCGCATAGCCATCTTGAGTCAGTTGGACCACCGCCGATTGGGAGCCAAACTGGGTCGTGCCATCCAGTCCATTCCCGCCTTCCGTCGTTACGCTGGTGCCAAAGTTATACGTGATCAGCTGATTCGCCGTCGCTCCGTTAAAGTCGACCTGGAGCTGTCCAGGCACCGCCCCGGCTGCACCAGCAGCCGTATTGTTATTGAACCGGAGGGCCACACTCTCCCGGTCCAACGTGCCATTCGTCCCAAAAGTCAGGGTCCCCGCCCCGACCCTGGTGATCCCGAGCGTGGCATCCATGTTGGCTGCATTATAGTTGGCCGTCACCACATCGTTGCTGTTCGCCGTCACATTATAGTTCCAGGTATTGCGCCCGACATTGGTAAAGTACGTCGTCAGGAGGTGGCCATTCCCAAGGGAATCATACACGGTCATGGAGGTAGAGAAGTCCGAGGTCCCAGTCGGATTGGATATGGCGAAGTCCGTGCCAGTCGTGGAGGTACCGGCTAGCATATTAAGGTTCGCGGCCAAGGTGTCGGCGCCGTTGGCAGCGATGACGACTGTTCCGATGCCCGTGGTACTATTATCTGTCTTTCCGGCGAGTCCTGAAGTGAAGGTGAAGGTCCCTGACGCATTGACCGAGGCGGTGAAGCCCGAATAGGCTGCGGTGAGGAACGGATCGGCAGGCGTCAAGCCCCGCACGGCGTTCTGAATCAGCGCGGCTAAGGCCGCACCGGTCGAACCGGCAGCCACGGTCACGGTCTGAACGCCGTCGCCGTTCAGATTAATGTTAAACGAAAGATTGCCGGCTGCGGAGGTCGTGGCGGACGTTGCGGAGCCGACGAGAGCTCCTTTCACCCCCGTGACCGCCGTCGCCGAGTTCAAGTTTGCGGCAAGAAACGCCTGGTCCGTCGCTTTGGGCGATGCGGTGGTGGAGGGAAGGGCCACATTGCCGATCGACCCGGTAATCGTCCCGTTGGTGTCAGCGAGAAATCCTTGCAACTCGAAACCACTGGGATCGACGACATTGTTATTCTTGTCCAACCGGAACGACCCTGCTCGGCTGTAAAAGGTTCCTCCCTGGGCATCTTTCACCACGAAGAATCCGTTACCGTCAATTGCCATATCGAGGACGTTCGACGAGGTCGCCAAGGAACCTTGTGAGAAGTTGCCTTCCACTGAGGTCAGCGCCACGCCGATTCCCGTCTGGACAGCGCCGGATCCGCCTGAAATAGAGGAACTGATCAGATCGGCGAAGCTCGCTTTGCTGGACTTGAACCCCACCGTGGACATATTGGCAATATTGTTCCCAATCACCGATAGGGCGGTGCCATTGGCGTTGAGACCGCTCACACCGGCAAATAACGAGGACATAATACCCATGACCTAATACCTCCTTTTGAACCCTGTGACAATAATGATGCCGTCTTGTCCCTGTCGTCTCAGTGAAATTCGATGACGGAGCTGGGATCAATCGTTTGATCGCCGGCTGCAAGCTGAGGCTGTCCCCCTACTACTCGAATACCGGTGACCGTCAGGTTCGACGTCGTCGTCACAGGCACTGCCTGACCCTGAGCATCAAGGGCCTTAATCGCATACGTATAGTTCCCTGGCGGCATCGTCGTGCCATTCTGATCTTGCCCATCCCACACTACTTGTTGTGCACCGGCTCCCTTCGGCCCGAGCGTTCCCGCGCGGATGACCTGGTTCGACGCATTCAGAATGGACAGGCTGACCGACGCGGCATCTGTGCCGAGACTATAATCAAGCGTCGCCGGCGTGGTACCCAATTGAATCACCGCGCCCTGGGTGCTCACGTCTCGTCCGACCAATTGCAACAACGAATACTGCAAACTCGCGCTCTGCGCGTCGAGGCCTTTCTGGAGTAGCGCGCTTTGATTTGAGCTTTGTTCGAGTTGGCTGAACTGGGCCAATTCCGCAACGAATGACGAGCTGTCCATCGGCTTCAATGGGTCCTGGTTCTTCAACTGTGCCACGAGCAGGTTGAGAAAGTCGGTCTTGCCGAGATCTGCTTGTTTCAGCGTTGTCTGTGCTGGCGTGGCCGCGGATGCGAGCGTGGCCGTGGACGATGTCGTATCACTGACAGTGCTCATAATGCGTCTCCTTGAATCACACGTTATGCAAATAAGCTGAGCATGCCGGTTCGCTTTTGCGAAGGAACCGGAGTCTCAGGAGAGTCATCCTGCTGCCGAGAATCTCGCTGCTGTTGGGAGGTGTCGCTCTGGGACTGGGACTGGGACTGCCACTCCTGCCCGGATTGGTTCGTTCTCCCCTGATCGACCTGAACTTGGAAACGCCCTAAATCCAACCCGGCGGCAGACAACTGCGTGCTCAATTGCTCCTGCTGGCTCGTGAGCATCTGGCCGAGTTCGGCGCGGTCGGTCGACAGATGCGTATGGACCGTTTGGTCGGACAGGACGACCCGCACACGAAGTTGGCCGAAGTCTGCCGGAGCCAAGTCGAACTGGACGCTATGCGTAAGTGGAGCAGGTGCGGTCTCAGGATCCGGGCTGAGCCGGTTCGCCTGAGACGGCGGGGGAGCCGTCGCCGTGGGGACGGACTGGATGCTCGACGGTGTGCCGCCTTGGCCCTGTTGATAGGAGAGCGACTGCCGACCTGCGTCGAGTGGCTCGGCCACCGATTCCTGTGGCTGGCGCAACGATGCCTCTGCCGATTGAAGGTCGACATGAGAGAACCACTTCAGGCCCTCTTCCTTCCTCTGACCGTCGGACGCCTGGTTGAAGCCCTGCCCTTCCGTCTGCGTGTGACCGGACAAGGCTGCCACTTTTTGAGTCTCAGAGGATTCTGCAGGCATATTTCTTTGATGAAGCGAGGGCTCGGCCTTCCCCAGAATCTGTTGCGCCAATGACCGGTCAGGCTGTACCGCAACCCCCTCACCCTTTTTGTCAGTCGGCTGAGTCGTCACCGTAGTGGCCAGCTGAGCAGGGTCTTGTCCATTTGCAGTGACCTGTCCTGATGGAACCAGGGCCTGAGGCAGGCTCTCCTTCGAATGCGCCATGATCGAGAGTTTCTGATGAGGACCGCTGCTCTCAGCCTCCTGAACCTGCCCGACTGTGAGAGGGTGGCTGCTGTCTGATTTCTCAACAACCGGTGTAATCCTATCGGTTCCCGCAGAGAGTGGTTGACTCTCAATCATCGGCGAAGATAAGGCGGCAACAGCATCCCCCGTGGCCGATGTTGTATTGCGACCGGCACGATCACTGAACCCGGTCTCCGAACTCACCGCACTTGTGACCCCCTCAGCTGGCTGAGCGATCGGCTGAATCGCCGGCGTTCCGGAGATACCTGAGAGCCCCTCGCCTTGGCTCGTTGATACGTCCGTACTGCCAGCCTCCTGCGTGGAAGCGACCGTGGATGCCGGCGTCACGATCGAGGCTCCAAGGAGCGAAAGCAGCAGGGGATCAGAACCTGACGTTGTCGTAGATGGGGTATCACCGGTCGCAGACTGAGAGGCGCGAGACTCTGTGTCCGTGCTAGAGGATGTCTCATGCGACGCGATGGTGGAAACATCAGACATCGTCGTGGATGGCCCGCCATCAGTCTTAGATTGAGGATCGCGAGACTCCGCATCCGTGCTGCCGTCGGCCTTATGCGACGCGGTGCGATGAACAGCTGGCGTCGCGGTGGATGGCCCGTCATCAGTCTTAGCTTGAGGATCACGAGGCTTCCCTCCCCTGTTGTCGTCGGCTTTATGCGACGCGGTGCGATGAACAGCTGGCGTTGCGGTGGCTGGCCTGTCATCGACTTCAGCTTGAGGGGCACGAGGTTTCGCCCCCCTGCTGCCGCCGGTCTTATCTGAGACGGCATGAAAAACAGTTGAGAATTCGCGCGCGCGCGAAGGCACTCCGAGCGGGCCTCCACCACCGGAGGCCTTCAGTTCGCCACCGACTGGTTGTGTGCCGATCTGTGTGCTGAGTTGTCCAAAGTCCATATATCCTCGGCGTCCCTGTGGTAAGTCGATGAACGGCGTCGGGCCAAGACCATTTCAAGCCTCGTGCCATACAGAATGGCACGTCACATGTCGATTGGCGTAGGGTTTCATTCTGTCGAGGATGCAGGAAGACCGGCAGGGGAAAAAGTTGCCGAATGGTCAGGCAAAGAATACCGCGGGAGAACGGGAAAAATGAGCAGGTCAGGGGTTGAGAAGAAGTTGTTCGGTGAGTTTCGCGGCACGGTCGACTTTCACTTGTGCGAGAATCGATCCAGCGATTTTACCTTTCAGGAGCCGAAGAATCTCAAGCGCTTTCCGGTCCGGCATCCGCTCGATTCGTGCCGCCGCCTCTTCGGCGGGCATGCTTTCATACATCTTGGTCAGCTGTGCGTATTTTTGATTGTGCAGTTCGACCGCTTGTTTCTTCTGTGCCGCGCTCTGCCCCGTAGCGGCTTTCTCCTGCTGTTCCTTGAGGCCTAAACGCCGCTGTTCTGCGGCCTCGACTTTACTCAATATCTGCTCAAGTTCAGCCCTGAGAGTCATGAGCCGCTCCTCTGCCGTCCGAACGGCCTTCTCGCGACCTTCCAAGTCCTCTTGACGCTGTTGGAGCATGGCGACCACTTCCTCCGGTACATTGAGCGCAGGGCCCTGGGCCTGCACGAGCGGCGCCGGTGATGACTCAGGCCCCGCGGTCTTGGTCTCTTCCGGTGACACTGACCGTGAGGAAGGATTCTCAGAATCGACGGCAACGGGGAGGGCCGTCCGAGTACCAGGAAGTATTGTCGTCTGAGCAAAAGAATCGTGGCTGAGCTGGACCAACGTCCAGCTCAGCGCCATGATCACACCAACCAAGACCCCCACAGACCAGAGCTGCTTTCCCCACCCCATGAGCGGGCGTCGATATCCGTCCGCCCGAGGGCGTGTGATGCTGATGCGATCGCGACGCTGATCCATCATATGCCTGCTCATAAAGGATTGTGCAGGCCGCCTATCGCACTCGTGCGACGCGCGGCCTCATCCATTTGCGCTTGCTCGACCCGGTGCTGCAAGGTCTGATGTTGCAGGCGTACTCGATCCGCCAGCCGATCGAGCGTCCGACGCTCCTGCATGGCGTCCCGCAAGTCGTTCTGCTTCTGATGCCACTCGTCACGAAGCCGGCCTTCAACCTGCCGGGCTTGCGTGAGCAGGGCGGCCTCGGCGTCACACGTCGCCTGCCACTCGATAAATTCCTCCACCACCATCCCTGCACTGACTTTGGTACGATACCGCTCGGCCGTCACCTCCGTCTGTACGTCGAGTGCCTGACAATGGGTTTCCGCGCCCTGGAGTTTCTGGCGAGACACAAGAAGTTCCATACGCACGACACCTTCCACTTGTGCGCGATAGCGTCGTATCACGTCGAGTTTCATACTGTGCTCTTCACCAGGGCAAGTAAGTCCTGGACCGATGCCCCGAGGTCGGCCGGCTGCTCGATCTCCTGACGAAGAAAGGCATTGATCCCGTCCTGCGCCGTCACGGCCTGATCGAGCGCCTTGTTCGTCCCGGCCTTATAGGCACCCAGGAGAATGAGATCTTCCGACTGTTGGTAGCGGGCCATCAGCTCGACTGTGGACCGAGCCGCGGCATAATGCTCGCGACTCACGATGTCTTTCATGACACGGCTGGTGCTGTTGAGCAGATCGATCGCGGGAAAATGGTTGCGCGCGGCCAATTGCCGCGAGAGCACGATATGCCCGTCGAGGATCGACCGGACCGTTTCTGCGATGGGATCGGCGAGTTCGTCGCTATCCATGAGCACAGTATAGAGGCCGGTGATCGTGCCGGAGCCAGGCCCCGTCCCGACTCGCTCCAGGAGCTTTGGAAGAAACGTGAAGACCGATGGCGTATACCCTTTTGTGGTGGGCGGTTCACCAATGGCGAGCCCCACTTCACGCTGGCTGTGGGCCAACCGGGTCAGCGAATCCATCATGAGGAGGACCTGTTTGCCGCAATCACGAAAATATTCCGCGATGGCGGTCGCAATCAACGCGCCCCGCAACCGCACCAGCGGCGGTTGATCCGACGTCGCAACGATGACGACCGACCGCTGGAGCGCGGCCGGGGTCAGGTCACGCTCAAGGAATTCATTCACTTCCCTACCTCGTTCGCCGATCAGCGCAATGACGTTCACGTCGGCTCTGGTGTAGCGGCTCATCATGCCGAGAAGGACGCTCTTTCCCACACCTGCACTGGCAAAGATCCCGATCTTTTGACCCAGGCCGCAAGTCAAACAGGCATTGATCGCCCGGACACCGAGGTCGAGCGGTTTCGTAATGCGCGCGCGCTGGAGCGGATTGAGCGGTGCCGCATGGAGCGGATACTGGCGCTCGGTAACCAGGGGCCCCTTTCCATCGAGTGGCTCACCAAGCCCATCCAGCACTCGGCCAAGCAGATGCGGGCCGACCGGAACCGACGCGCAGTGCCCTTTCATCAACAGCCGGCTACCTGGGCCAATCCCCCGCATCTCCCCAAGCGGCATCAGTAGCACACGGTCTCCGCGAAACCCGACCACCTCGGCCAGCACAGTGCCCTCCCCGTCCTCGCGCGTGACTTCGCACAATTCTCCCACCGATGTCATAGGACCATATCCCTCGATCACAATCCCGACCGCTTGGGCCACACGACCGGAGACGGCGAGGGGATCCGTCTGTTCAATCAGATCAACGAGCTGCACCGCGTCCTCGCTTCTGTAAGACTTCGCCGAGCCGCAGCAACTGCGTGTCCAACGAAGCATCGACCAGTCGATTCGTCGTGTGCACCACACAACTTCCCCGAGAGAGAGACGCATCGCCTTCAATGTTCAGCACTAATGACGGCTCTCGATCGCGGCTCAACTCCGGGCGCGCCGCTTCAAGGACGGGGACATCGGAGGGATGGGTTCGCACTGTCACGACACCTGATTCGCGGATCGTGGCCAAGGCGGCTTTCAGTTGCGCCCTCACGACATCCTGACGTTCGGCAACGGTGTCCCGCAAGATGCGTGTCGCCAAGCTGAAGGCCAATGCCGTCACGTCTGCTTCCATCGTCTGACCGAACGACCTCCAGACCTCATCAAGTTGGTGGACTGCGTTGGCAAACACAGTCTGCTCCCCTCGCTGGACGGCTGCGTCTCGCACGCCCGCTCTTCGTTCGCCCTCGGCAATGCCTTGGTCGTAGTCCGAGGGGCCACTGGTGCCGATGAACTGTTGGCCTGTGCCGAAATCGGTCAACGCAAGGTTCTGAAGACGCAAGCCTCCGTCACGAACCACTGCCTGTTTCAGAACAGCATTTTCGACTCGCAGGCGGTAGAGCTCGAGCAGCCGCTTGACCGTCAACAACACCACATCGTTCTGGAAGGGTTTCATCAGAAACTCCGCAGCACCGGCCTTCATGGCTTGAACGGCGATGTCGACGCTGGCATATCCGGTCATGACGACGCCGATCATGCGCCTATCGAGCTCACAGGCCTGCTGGAGTAAACCGATACCATCCTGGTCCGGCAGTTTGACATCGGTGATCAAGAGCGAGGCAGGAGCAGTCTTTAGCGCCGCGAGCGCCTCTCGCGCCGATCCAACCGCGCGGACGCGATACCCATCCGACTGTAACATCGCGGCCAGCAACTTCTGGATCGATACCTCATCGTCGACGACTAAGATAGAGGCGTCTCGCTGCCACGTGGCACGCGATGCGGGCTGGGAAACGGTGGACTCCATGCTCAAAGGACTGGTCATTTATACCAACGCCTCCCCAGCACCGACAATTACAATGCGGCCTTCCTCTTCCAGTTTGCGGCACACCTTGAGGATATTCTGCTGGGCCCTCTCCACATCCTTCACCTTCGCCGGTCCTCGCACCTCCATATCCTCTTTCAACATTTCGGCGGCTCGGCTCGACATATTCTTCAGAAACTTGTCTTTGACGTCCGGACTCGCACCGCGAAGCGCTACGGGAAGATCTTCTTTGCTGACTTCTTTCATCAGCTCTTGCATCCCACGATCGTCGAGCTTGGTCAGATCGTCGAACACGAACATCAAGGCGCGGATCGCATCGGCCAAGGTCTGATTCCGCTCCGCGATCTTCGTCATAATGCCGCCCTCGGTGTTTTTATCCAGTCGAGTAAGAATGTTCGCGATCGCCTTGGCACCGCCGAGGCTCGTGGCATGGGCACCGGTGCTGGCAACCAGGATGTCTTGCAGCGAGCTGCTGAGTTCCTCGAGCACCTCCGGCTGCACCTCCTCCATCGTTGCCAACCGCAGGGCCACATCCGCCCGCAGCTCAGCGGGCAAACCGACCATGACCTGACTGGCCTGCTCCGGCTCCATATTCGCCATGATGAGGGAAATCGTTTGCGGGTGCTCAGTCTTGATCATTTGGGACACGCTCTTCGCATCCACCCACTTCAATGCGTCGAGTCCTGGATAGACTCTGCTATTCATGGATTCAAGAAGGCGGGCGGCCTTTTCAGGACCGAGGGCCTTCGTCAGAATGGTTTTGATGTATTCTTTCCCGTGAAACGACACCTCGCCGGCCGCACTGGCCTTCTGAAAATCCTCCATCACGCTCAGTTCTTCCTCCTGCGTAATATGCGCTGTGTCGCTCATGAAGGTTCCCAGTTTGCGGATCTCCTTTGGGTCGAGGTTCTTCATGACCAGCGCCGCGGCATCTTCACCGATCGCTCGCAGAAGAATCGCGGCTTTCTGTTCACCGGATAATTGTATGGCCATCCCTATAACTCTCTACTACTGAGGAGACTTCAACCATTGTTTGACGACCACAGCCGTCGTATCGGGATTGCTGCGGGCCATCTCAATGAGCTGCGAGCGCGGCCTTCCCTCCAATGCCGCTTCGACCTGGCTGACCGACGCGGGTAGCGTCGGCGTGTTCCCCTCACCGGATGATGCCCCCGTCGCCCCCAGCATGTTCAAAAGCGGACGCACGACCATGAAGAGAAGCAGGAGAAAGAACACTCCGCCAACTCCGTAGCGAAGATAGGGCATGAAGGGATTTGTCGCATCTGCCGCGGCCTCGATGCCCTGAGCAGAAGGTTCTTCAGTCCCGATGTCAAATTGCACGTTGGTCACCTGGACTTGATCCTGACGCTCTGCCGAGTAGCCCATCGCTTTTTTCACGATTTCCTCGATACGCTTCATGTCTTCTTCAGACCGTGCGACATACTTCTTGGCTTGGTCAGCTACGGATGTCCTGTCTGCAGACGCCTTGGCCCCTTCGTAAATGCCGTCCACGAGCACCGCCACAGAGAGTTGCTTAATGCTGCCGCTGGATTCCACGATGCGGGAAACGGTCCGGCTGATTTCGTAGTTCACGGTTTCGTTCTTGGTTTGATTGCTGGTCGAACTCGTTTGAGGCGGCTCTTGGTCTGTCGCGGGCGGCACATTCGACTGGACGCCGGGCACGCCACCGGATACGCCATTGACGCCATTCGACTTTTCCTGTCCTCGCTGTTCGCTCCGAACGACTTGACTGTTCGGATCGTACCGCTCTTCCGTCGTTTCAATTTTTCGAAAATCGAGCACGCTGGATACCCGCACCACCGCTTTATTCTGTCCGACGATTCGCTCCAACATCGTTTGGATACGCGTTTCGATATCCTTCTCAACCGTCCGCTGATATTCCAACTGCGAGCCGGTGAGTCCTGCAGCGTCGTCGCCCCCGGCTGCCCACGAGAGGAGCCGTCCATGGCCATCCACAATGGTGACATCCTTGACTTGAAGACCCTCAACGCTGCTGGCCACGAGGTGAACGATCCCGTTCACTTGAGTCTTGGCAAGGGCTTGTCCGTTTCGCAATGACACCACGATCGAGGCGCGTGCGCGATTGTCGTCGTTTCCAAATAATCGCCGTTCCGGGGTGGCAAGGTGAACGCGGGCTCGTTCAATCTCCGGCATTTGCGCAATGGTCCGTGCCAGCTCGCCTTGCAGCGCACGACGATAATTGAGCTTCTGGACGAAATCAGACGTTCCGATCGACGATCGATCGAAGATTTCAAATCCCACTCCACCTCCGTGCGGGAGCCCCTGGGTGGCCAATTGCAATCGCAACTCATGAACTTGCGCGCTGGGGACCAGCACGGTCGTGCCCCCGCCTGTCGTCTCGTACGGCACCTTCGTTTCTTTCAACTTATCCACAATCCCTGCCGCGTCCTCTGGATTGAGGTTGGTAAATAGCACCTGCATGTCGGGCTGTTGCGTCCACAAGATGACGGCGATCAGTCCGGCTATCGAGCCGGCAAGCGCAACCAGAATGATCATGCGTTGATTGATGGAAAACTTGGAAAGCATAGACAGCATGGACGACCCTACTCCTCGCTACAAGATATGACGCTTAGATTTGCATCCGCTGAATGTCTTCGTAGGCCGACACCAGTTTGTTCCTGATCTGCATCATCAGCTGGAAGGACACATCCGCTTCCTGTAACGCGACCATCGTCTGATGGACATTTTGTGTCTGTCCGGTCATCAGCGCCTCGGTCGCCTGACTCGCTTCCAGCTGGATGTCATTGGCCTTACTGATTGCATGCTGCAGCGTATCCATAAATCCACTTGAGGGCACACCACCCATGGCATGAGACACGGTGGCACCGTCCCCGAAGGACGGTGTCGGAAACGTGATCGCTTTGATCTGATCCATGACTACCTCCCGATCTCCAGCGCCTTATTCCACATGGCGCGGGTCGCGTTAATCGCTTGCACGTTGGCTTCGTAGGAGCGGGATGCCCCGATCATGTTCACCATTTCTTCCATAACATTGACGTTCGGCATCTTGACGAACCCTTTTTTGTCGGCGTCAGGATGGCGCGGATCATAAACCACCTGCCCGGGCTTTGAGTCTTCCTGCACGCGCAGCACCTTCACTCCATCGAGCGCATGGGCGCCAGGCCCCGTCGCCAACTGCCGCAACGTACGCTGAAAGGGACTGGCAACAGGCGTGGACTGGAAGACCACATCCCGACGTTTATAGGGGCCTCCTCCCGGCGTATGTGTAGACTGGGCGTTCGCCAGGTTACTGGAGATCACGTTAAGTCGGCGGCGTTGGGCATCTAAGGCGGTAACGGACACCGCCATGCTGTCGGTCATATCCATAGTAAAGCCTCCTTGCTATCGGCGGTCAGCTTATAGGTCAGAGCTGATAGCTGATGGCGTGAATTTGTTGCTATCGCGCGTCGCGGATCGCACCCATCAGTTGCCGAAACCGGATGGCCATGATCGCCGCGGCGCCGTTGTACTGCATTGCGTTGTCGGACATTTTGGCCATTTCCAACTCCATGTTCACTGAGTTGGCATCCAAGGGAAGGTCTCCCGCAGGCACGTCGCTGAGTTTCCCGACAACCCGTTGAAGCCCCTCTCCGCGTGGACCGAAGTGTTTGCCCTGCGTCACCGCGAGCGTCACCGGTCCTTGGCCGCGCTGAGCCGCTTGCAGCGAGTCGAGAAAATTGAAATCGGCGGCGCGATAGCCGGGGGTTTCTTCGTTCGCAATATTCGAGGCAATGACCCGCTGCCTGGCTTGCCGCAAATCTAGTGTGCGATGGACCAATTGCATGGTGCGATCAAAAAGCGTCATGATGCTTTCCCCCCCAGTTATCGTATCCGCCGACATAGCCGTCATAGGTGCAATCGGGATGCCATCGACGACCGGCTGAAGGCCATCGCGCCGGCAGAGACCGCCGATAGCCACATCTGCCCATCGGCAGTAAATGCTGACCATTTTCTACCCACGCCATGGTGGACCGTTGGGTTATGCCAAGACCTGACAACTTGTCCCTCGATATTCTCGAAGCTTGTTCCGCAAGGTTCGAATGCTGATGCCCAGTTCCTTCGCCGCATGCGTACGATTCTCGTTGACTCGCGCCAAGGTTTGAAAAATCAACTCGCGCTCCATTTCCCACAACGACCCGTTGGCAGAAGGCAGTGGCACAGATGGGACTGGCGCGCATGATACCGGTTGTCCGACGAAGTCCAGCAATACGTGGCTCGGGAGAATCGGCCCGTTCCCGGCTAAGAGCACGGCACGTTCCATGACATTCTCCAGTTCGCGCACGTTCCCTTTCCATCGTCTGTCCTGGAGCATGGCGTACGCCGCCTCCGATATCGTCGGTTGCGGAAGACCATTGCGAGCCGCTGAGACGGCCACGAAATGCCTCACGAGCAACGGAATGTCCGCGGGCCGCTCCCGTAACGGAGGCACCGTGATGGGGAAGACATTCAAACGGTAATACAAATCTTCCCGAAACCGGCCCTGCTCCACTTCGTGGTAGAGCGAGCGGTTTGTCGTGGCGATGACACGAATGTTCACGGATACCGGCTCACGCCCTCCGACTCGATCCACCTCCCGTTCCTGGATCACGCGGAGCAACTTGGCCTGCAGGCCCATGTTTATTTCGCTGATTTCATCCAACAACAAGGTGCCGGTGTGCGCCATCTCAAACTTGCCGATTTTCTTCATGATGGCACCGGTAAACGCCCCCCGCTCATGGCCGAATAGTTCGCTCTCCAAGAGTCCGTCCGGTAACGCCGCGCAATTCACAGCAATAAACGGACGGTGCGCACGTGGGCTTCGGCTGTGAATAAAGCGAGCCAGCAGTTCCTTCCCTGTGCCGCTTTCTCCATGAATGAGGACGGTCGCTTGGCTCGCGGCGACGCCCTCAACGGTGCTGAGCAGCCGGACCATGCCGGGATCTTGTGTCAGGATAGACCGCTGGTCGATCGGCGCAGACGGTGACATCGACGCATCCGCTCCGCGTGCTTTCAGGTTGGCGATGACTCGCTCCAGCAAGTCGGTGGAGAACGGCTTGAGAATGTAATCGCTCGCTCCGTATTTCATGGCCTCCACGGCGGTTTCCACCGTCCCATAGGCGGTCATCAGCACCATCAACGTGTGCGGCGAACGGCTCTTGATCTCCTTAATCAGATCGAGTCCGCCGAGCCGGGGCATCTTCAAATCGGTCACGACCAGCCAGGGCTTATAGCGGCTAACCCGCTCGACGGCATCGGCGCCATCTATCGCACCCTGCACGTCAAAGCCTAGACGACGGACAGACTCCATTAAAGCGGTCCGCATGGATGGATCATCGTCGACGATCAAAATTCGTTCCGCCTGCGCAGGAACATCCGTCATAGGGCATTCTGTGTTGTGGTCGGTCATGCAGAGGTCTCCTCTTCAACAAGCAGTCGCTCATCAAGCATTTCAGCCGCGCTGTACTCGTCGCCGGACGCCATGGCGGGCGATTCGCGTATCGGCACGCGGCTCGGTTCTTGATGATTCGGGAGGGCGATCGAGAACGTGGTGCCGCGTCCCTCCACACTGTCGACGTCGATTCGGCCACGATGCCCTTCGACAATCGCGTGGACAATGGCGAGTCCTAACCCGGTGCCTTCATCCCTGGTGGTGAAAAAGGGATCGAAAATCCTCGAGCGCTGCGCCGCCGGGATGCCGACACCGGTATCCGAAACCGAAAGACACATACCCGGTACACCGGGAGCCGGTTCTGCTGTCAATCTTGCCGACAGCGTCAGCGTTCCACCGTCCGGCATGGCGTGAATGCCGTTCAGAATCAAGTTGAGGAGCACTTGTTTCATCTGCCCCGCATCGCACCAGATATGAGGTGCCAGAGGATCGACATCCAGGCGAATGTCGACTCTGGCGCCGGCGACGGCATGGGCGGCTAAGGTCAAGGCATCCAGCATGAGGGCTTCCGTCTCATGCCGCGCTCCATGTGAACAATCGGGCTTGGTATAGACCAGAAGATTCGTCAAGAGACGATTCATCATGTGGACAGACGACGAGATATGCTCGGCGTATCTTCGCAGCCCCGGCGCGTCGTTCAAATCGCGGTGCAGCATCGACGCGAACAGTTCGATACTGCCGAGCGGGTTCCGAATTTCATGGGCAATCCGCCCGACCATCTCGCCCATGGCCGCCAAACGATTGCGGCGTTGCAGCCGGTCTTCCAGTTCTCGTACCGCCGTGACATCCTGAATCAACGCCAAGCTCCCGGCATGGCGCCCGTCGCTTGTCTGCAAGGCTCGTTGGGAAAGTGAAACGGCCGCCCCCTGCTGCGTGGTCAGGGGATACACGTCGCCGTCCAAGCGGGCCTCTTTGAGACAAACGGCTAAAGAGTGTCCGACGATCTGTTCGTGGGCCAGTCCGAGCAATTGCGTGCCTGCCTGGTTGCAGCGGGTGATGATTCCTGCTTCATCCATGACGAGCAAGCCGGTCGAAAGGGACTCGACAATCGCCGTTAAATGCTCGCGTAACTGTTCGTTCGCGCACAAATTCTGCCGCAGCGCCTCGTTGCGGTCAGCCAGTTCCACGTCGAGCTGCTCCAGCCGAGACGTCAACGTCTGATAGGATTGTTGCAACGTCGCCGCCGCATCGTCGAAACTCCGAAAGGCTTCGTGCAGCAAATCGCTATCCGTGATTGCCGGAACAGGGTGTGCGTTCATCACATCATCCTCCTTCCTTCTCGGTGGTGACGCGGAGACTAGCCTGTATCGCTGCCGCTGCCCGATACAGAAGTGGGTCGCCAGTTCCTGCGCCGGGCGTCAGCACGGCGCGCACTGGGCCATGCAGCTTCTGGGTAGCCAGGTTTCGGACGATCTGCAGCCGCGCCCACTCGGCCTCATCCGGCACCGGATGGGAGGCCAGGATCCGTTGATAGAGATCCACTGCCTGTTCATGTTTGTTGAGCGACGTCAAGAGGTCTGCAAACATGAGGCGATCGCTCTGCGACTGCATAAATTTGTGGCGTGCGGCTTCTTCGAATGCCGCCACGGCTTCTCCGGTTTGGTGATCGTCCGCAAGCGTTTTCGCCAGCGCAAGCTGCATCCAGCCTCGTTCCTGTTCGCGGGGGTGCGCTCGAAGCCACTGTCGCATCAACCTAATCGCGCTGTGGCGGTCTCCTTGCTCAAGCATGGCCGTGATCAACTGTCGCAAGACCAGTATCGACTGTGGACTCTGCGGATACTGGAGGCGGAAACTCTCGAACACGTTCCGAGCCGCCGCGGACTCTCGTTGATCCAAATAACTTTCACCAAGACCGATGAGCGCGGACTCGTGGAGCGGAGCCGCCTTCCGATCCCGTACCAACGTTTGATAGAGACGCGCAGCTTCTGCAGAGAACCCCAGGCGGCGATGCGTATCGGCCACCTCCAGCAAAAGACGCGTTCCTATGTAGTGTTGTTCCGGAGCCTGTCCGTGGCTATGGAACAGTATGGCCACCTGGATATCGTTCTTGGCCTTGAGCGCGGCTTCCAACTGGGGTTTCAACATCACGGCAAGACGGAGTCTGGCCGCTTGAGGCCACGGATCATGCTCGACAACACCCGCCCGCCGAGTCACGTCGAGATAGGTCTGGATGGCACGTGATGGCGCACTTCCTAATTCGTGGTGCGCGGCCAACTGGAAGAGCGCCTCGCTGCCGAGGAAGTCATGCGGATGTTCCTTGGCAATGGTCTTATAGAGGGTCTCGCCTGCGGATGACTCCAGGTAGGAGGCGCTGGCTCCCCGGATCATGCCCTCCACCTTTTTCTTCAAGAAGGACTCGCCCGCCGACACCGCCATCTCCTGTTCAGTCCGTGCCAGATGCATGCGGGCGATCCCTGCTTCCGTCGTGCCGGCGTACTGCGCCTGGGCGGCGAGGTAGAACATCTCCGCCTGTTTTTGCAAACCCAGTCGGCGGTGGCTATCCCCGAGACGAACGAGTGCAGCGCCGGCATACTGGGACGACGGATACAGGTTATACAGAAGCGTATCGACGGCACGAGCCCGTTGCAGCTGGTCCGTGCCCACGAGGACTTCGCCATACTGCTGCAAGCCCTGCGGATCGCTCCTGAGAAATTCCGGCCAACGCTGATAGAGCATGTCGTACAGCGGTTGTGCCTCTCGCTTGCGCTGCAGCACGCACAGGGCCTTGGCCAGGCCCAGTGTCGCCCGCATCAAGACGCGATCGTCGGTCGTGCGTTTCCGGACCGTCTCGAAGGCCCGTTCCGCGTCCGCCCAGCGCTCCCGTGACTCGAGTGTGACGCCCAAACTGAGCATGGATCGGTCTGCGTCAGCGCGAGCCAACACGCGCGATGTGGCATATTCATAGGCGACAATGGCCTCCTGGAACCATCCCATCTCGACATAGAGGTCACCGATCCGCCAGAGTGCACGCGAGGTATTCGGGTCCTTCGGGTACAGACGAATCAGTGCACGATATTGCGTAATGGCTTCTGACCGTCCATGCCCGGTCTGGTCCTCGAGTAGAGTGAGTTCGGCCAAGAAGGCCTTCGCCGAAGGCACCAGCACGCTGTCCGGATCGTGTTTGACGAGTGCGGCAAATCCCGCGCGAGCCATGGCATACTGCCCGTGTGTGAATAACGCAACCGTCTCCTGGAACTGCAAGGAGTCTAGTCCCTCCTCAATATGGTCGTAGCGGGGTCCCTCATCGGGCAGCGTAAGCCGTGATGAGGAAGCCGGAGAACTGGTCTGAACCGGTTGTGCGTGGATGGGTGATGTCGCAGGGGGTAACGGTCTCGTGTCAGCGGCAGCAGCGGCGTCCAGCAAGAGACCCTGCGTAAGCAGACAGGCTAACAACCAATTACAAGATGTCGTGATTCGCATAGACATGTGAAGGGTTCAGCAATTTCTGTGCCCTTTAGGACATGCGAGTAAATACGCATTCTGCGCAGGAAACTGTGACCTTGTCCGCTGCACCTTCGTGATGAGCGTCAAAACTTCAACGCTTCGCCTATGAGACTGGTCAACCGATTGACAGGGAGAACCAGGCGGAGGGATGAGAGATTCGGCGGGAGCAGTTCACGCGCAGAGCAACTAGTCGCAGCAGACCTACACACGCCACCGAGGGCGTCATGCTTACGCCTTCCGGTTCACGCTTCGCAGCGGTGCTGGCGATGGAATATTCCCCTTGGAAGAAATCTATTAAACGATCTGTCGGTGATCCCTCGCTAGACGGCAAGACAGCCCTGAGCCTTCGTGGCAAACCCTTTCCGCTTCAATTTCTCGACGAGCGTGGTGCGGTTTACCTGGAGCAACTGGGCAGCTTTGCTGGTGATCCCGTTGGCCCGTCGAAGTGCGCCAACGATGAGGCGGTTTTCGAACTGTTCGAGTTCTCGTGACAGACTGACCCCCTGATCAGTAAATCCGATGAAATGTTCCTCCGTCGGTTCCAACGCCGCAGGCCTAGGGAAGACGCGCTCGGGAAGATCAGCAACCTCGATGGCCCCTGATTGTTTCAACACCACGAGGCGCTCGATCATGTTTTCCAACTCACGAATATTTCCAGGCCAGTGATGTTCCATCAGACAGGTCATCGCATCCGGGGAACAGCCTGTAATGGCAGTTTGCTTCGTGCGATTCAATCTCTCCATGAAATGATGCACCAATTGCGGGATATCACTCCGTCGCTCCTTCAGCGAGGGCGTGGTAATCGGAATCACATTTAGGCGGTAGTACAGATCATTTCGGAAGCGCTTCTGCTGGACGGCCTGCTCCAAATCTTGATTGGTGGCGGCGACGACGCGGACATCCACGTCGATCGTTCGCGTACCCCCCACTCGTTCGAACGAACGCTCTTGCAGCACGCGAAGGAGTTTCACTTGTAGCCCGAGGCTCAACTCGCCGATTTCGTCGAGGAAGATCGTCCCGCCGTGCGCCAATTCAAAGCGTCCGATTCGCATCTGGGCGGCGCCGGTAAACGCACCCTTCTCATGGCCGAACAACTCGGATTCAAGCAGGTTTTCGGGAATGGCCCCACAGTTGACGGGAACGAACGGACGGTCTTTGCGTACACTGTTGAAGTGCAGCATCCGCGCGACCAACTCCTTGCCGGTCCCACTCTCTCCTTGAATCAAGACTGTGCTGTCGTGGTCTGCAACCTTCGCGACGAAATCCAGGACACGCCGAATCGGTTCGCTGGTGCCGACTAACTGCTCCGCCCGATAAGGAACGCGCACAGATTTCCGCGACCCACGAGTGTCCTGGCTGCGACGATGCGCCTCCAACGCTTTATTAATCGAGGCTACGACGACCTCGCTGTCGAATGGTTTTATGAGAAAATCGAATGCGCCGACCTTCATGGCCTTGATGGCAACGTCAATCGAGCCGTAGCCGGTCATCACAATACCGAGAACCTTAGGATCGATCTGAAGGATGCGCTCCAGGACGGCCAGGCCATCGATATCAGGCAGTTTCAAATCCGTCAGCAACACGTGAACGGGAATCTCTTGGGCCACTCGAATGGCATCCTGTCCGTTCCCGACAACCGTGACCTGATGGCCTTCTTGCGCCAACAACCTGCGAAGCAGGCTCTGCACCCCTTCATCGTCCTCGACCACAAGAATAGACAATACACTCATACGCGTGCTCCTCATGAAAGGTGATGACATATGACGACGGTGGCATACTCGGGCATAGAATCCTCGCAACGATCAGTAGCCCCGTGCGTGGGGGGGGTATGCATGAGCGTTTTGTGCTACGTTGAGTTGTCAGGAAATACAGGACGGGCATCGATACTAAGCGTAGATGAGATTCCTATAACTGAAAGTGCCTAATAGCTCATACGCTAATCGTATTTTACACCTAGCATAATAGAGCCAGTATGCTATCCACTCTAATATACTAGGCCCAATCATCTACTATGGTAGGACTATTCGCCACAGCATGGGCTACTCGGCTCTATGCTCGTGACAAAACGTTCTGCCAGCCGTCTGAATTGATTGCCGGGCGAGGCGTCTAGGTAAGTCCGCTTCAACAGCAGTGCGAACTCTACTGCCAAGGCCCTGCGGCACTGGAATGAACGACCCTGAGGAGAAGGAGAATAACTGAGAAGGGCGAAGTCTACAGACTACCGATGCCGACTTCTTGTGTGAGGGGTGGAGGCTCTTCGCAGAATGCCACGGACGTGAGGGATCTCGGTCAAGCAATCTCGACACGTGACCCTAATTTCAGCACACCCTTTCCTTCTTCAGCGTCGGCTGAAGGTCTGACCGCTTCTCCTTGGGGAAGTCGCGGATGAAAAAGGCCGCAGCCTGAGCACGCCGGGTCACTTTCAACTTCTGAAAGATGAACCGGATATAGTTCTTCACGGTCTTATCGCTCAATTCGAGCGATACGCCAATCTCCTTGTTCGTCTTCCCCTCAGCCACGAGCGCGAGGACACGCTGCTGCTGGGTGGAGAGGGTCGTCCGATCGGGCTCGGATATCTCATTTTTCTGCAACCGCATACGAGTCAAGAGAGGCTGAGTAATGGCCGGATCGAGGATCGACTGCCCCTGAGCCACGGAATGAATAGCTCGCAGCAACACCTCGGCATTCACGTGTTTCAACAGATAGCCGGACGCCCCTCCAATGACCGCAGCGAGCACCGCCTCATCGTCCTGATAGGAGGTGAGAAAGAGCACACGTGTGGCGGGACAGGAATCCCTGATGGCACGGCAGGCGTCCACTCCGCTGCCGCCGGACAAACGGACATCCATGAGCACCACGTCGGGCTTGAGGTAGCAGGCGTCACGAACGGCATCTTCAACAGTGGCAGCTTCACCGACGACATTGATACTGGCCTGTCGACTCAGCAGGGTCTGCAATCCCACTCGAACGACTTCGTGATCGTCCACGATCAACACCCTGACTGCTTCCGTGCTAGGCCTTATCAAGAGCGTCCTCCTTAGTGAAGGTTTTCAAGTGCACGGAGAACGACACCGAGCACGCCTGTTCTCGATGCGCCAGATGCCTATCTACGTGCGAGTCTTTTTGAATCGAGGTCGACCAGATACGGAGATACTCACGCATCCATGAGTTGAAGGAAGGAAGAAGAGAACGGTGATACAAGGGTTAGCCTCACGATCAGATTCCGGCATCACTTAATAGGAATATTAAATACATGTGCTACTTATAGCAATAATGCTAATCGGCCCTAGGCATGTCTCTAGGAAAGACAAAATATGGGCAAGGAAACGAATAAATAAATGCACTGAATGCTGACATCAAACAACCTACGTATTATCATCCCACCTCACACACGCACCAAAAAGACAAACAATCCCGCTCGCCGCCCCTAATAACAGGTCAGGCGCATGCGGTATAGGCATTAGAGACAGAGTCGCTCTCGAAGGGATGGCCCCTGTGACTGCGGAAATCCGGCAGTCTATATACTCTTCAACAAATTACAGTTCCGAGACATTCTGCCGATAAAAGCATGTACGGACTTACCGTGAACACCAATCGGCACTGAGGACTGACTCGCTCCATGGATACAGAACTAGGTCACTCTCACAACGTGGGAATACCGGAACAGGTCGAACAGGCCTTAGTCGAACGGATCGACAAGGATCGGATCGAGCTTCCGGTGCTCCCACAAGTCGCCGGCCGGGTCATGGCCCTGGCCAGTGATCCATCGGCAGACGCTGCCCGTCTGTCAACCCTCATCCACCAAGACCAGGCATTGGCAGCCCATGTGCTGAGAATTGCCAACTCACCGGCCTATATGCCTCGGACTCCGATCGTGTCGCTCCAGCATGCCGTCGCCATGCTCGGCGTGAATCAGCTGTCGGAGATTGCCGTCACGGTTTCTCTGAAGAATGTGGCCGCCAAAATTCCAGGCTATGAAGCGGACATTCGGCAGCTCTGGCGCCACGCGCTGGCGAGCGGAGTCTACGCCAAAGAAATCGCACGCCTACAGCGGTACAATGTGGAAAGCGCCTACCTCTGCGGGCTCCTGCATGCTGTTGGAAAACCAGTCGTGCTCAAGACCGTCACGACCATTGCTGCGGAGCTGCATATGCCACTCGAGCCCAACGCGATCCTCTCCTTCCTCGACGGCTATCATTCTCGAGTGGGCATCTTGATCGCCAATGAATGGGCCTTGCCTGCACAGGTGGCTGAGGCCATCGCCTACTATGGGGTCTATGAACAGGCACCCTCGCATCGGCAGGTAGTGATGATCACCTGCCTGGCAGACCGACTGGCGACCTACATACTCGTTCCCGGTTCCTTCGATGACGGTACGCTTCGTGACCATAATGTCTTTGGCGATCTTAATCTCTACCCCAACGATATTGACACATTGCTCAGTCTCAAAGAGCAGGTACTCAACCTCGTGGAGACGATGGCGCAATGAGTACAGTGATTCACTATGACATTCTAGTGATCGGGAGCGGTCCAGCCGGACAAAAGGCTGCCATCCAGGGCGCCAAAGCTGGCAAGCACGTGGCGATGATCGAACGCGAGCCGGGCGTCGGGGGCGGCTGTGTGTACCGGGGAACGATTCCAAGCAAAACGCTCCGTGAGAGTGCGCTGCAAGTGGACCGGATGAAACGGTCCCCGACTACGCTGGATGTTCGTGTGCCGCCGCACATCCTGGTCGCCACGCTGATGCGCCGTGTGGATGAGGTCGTCAAATCACATGGCGACTATATGATCAGCCAGCTGACGCGCAATGGCATCACATTGTTCCACGGCCGAGCCCAATTTCGCTCCGACAGCCTGATCGAAATGTTGACGGTCGACGGCATGAAACAATCGATCACCGCCGACACGATCGTCATCGCCACAGGATCTCGGCCTCGTACGCCGGTCAACATTCCGATCGACCATGAGCATATTCTCGACAGTGATTCGCTTCTTTCCATGATCTATTTACCACGCTCGCTCACCGTACTGGGTGGTGGCGTGGTTGCATCGGAATATGCGTCGATCTTTGCCGCACTTGGCGTGCAAGTCACCATGGTCGATAGAGCCGATCGTCCCCTTCAGTTTCTGGACGCGGAGCTCGTTCGCACGTTTGTGGAATGTTTTGAGCAAGAAGGTGGTCGCTATTGCGGGGCTCAGGCGATCAGAGAGGTCCGGTGGGATGGAATCTCCCAGGTGGTGACGACGCTCCAGGACGGGCAGGTGATCACGAGCGATAAGATGCTCGTGGCCATGGGGCGACAGGCAAACCTGGAGGACCTCAACCTCAGCGCCACCGGCTTGACCGTCACCGAAAAGGGAACGCTAGTCGTCAATGAACATTGCCAGACAGCTATTTCCCACATTTACGGCGTCGGCGATATGATCGGGCCCCCTGGTCTGGCCTCCTCTGCCATGGAACAAGGCCGGCGTGCCGTGTGCCACGCCTTGGGTCTCCCGGAGGGACATTCAGCCGACATCATTCCGATCGGGATTTACACCATCCCCGAGATGTCCAGTATCGGACTGGACGAAATGGCGGGTCGGAAACGATATCGAGAGGTCATGATTGGCCGGGCGAGATTTAACGAAATCGCCCGAGGTCAGATCTCAGGCATTCGCAACGGCTTACTGAAGATGGTGGCTGACCCGACAGGTGAACACCTCCTTGGCGTCCAAATCGTCGGGGAAGGCGCGACGGAACTGATTCATGTCGGTCAGATGGCACTTCAGCACGCGGCCACGATCGACTCATTTGTTGAAAACATCTTCAACTTCCCCACGCTGGCTGAATCCTATCGCGTCGCAGCGCTTGATATCGTGGGCCAACGTCAAAAACGTCTGGCCTCGACCGCCGCTTGAGACATTGACAAGTCTAGTCGGGAGGCAATTCAGGAATCTGATGATCTGTCGATCTGACGAATTCCGAACATTCAAAAGATCATCAGATCAACAGATATCTTCCGCTTCACAGGTGTCAGGCTTATCCATCTAACCCAAAGACGGAAAACACCTGCGCCTCCCCGATTGTTGTCTTCACAGGAGACCCACCCTGCCCCTCCGGCCGTGCCAACAATCCCACGACAAGAAAACGCGTGTCGATCACGTCCAGAATATGTCGCCGAAGCTCATCACGAAAGGGCGCGAGACTCTCATCGTGAAGATAACGATCAACCGTGCGCGGCAGGCGCCGTCTCCAGGCCTGGGCAGCCTGCCGCGCACCGTCAGCGGGAGGTCCTCCATGAACCAGAATGGTACGGACTTCATGCTCGAAAAACCCCACATGCACTTCTTCATCTTTCAAAATCGAGGCCAGATCCGGCCGCAAGCCGACTAACAGCTTTGCGAACTCCAGTCCCAACATTTCGTACCCGTAGAGATGCACCGCGAGGACTCTCCATTGACTGGGTATACGAGGAAGGGCCGTCTTGCCGTGCGAACTCGTTCCCAGCAGCAGCTCAAACTGCTTGAGATGCTGCGCTTCTTCTTCCTCATGACGACGCAAGAACTGCAACACACCGGGCGGAACGTCCTGCGCTTGCGCAGAGCGTACCGCCCACAAGGCCATGGCCTCCGCCTTGAGGAATTGTTCCAGGATCGCCCGTTCACAGGTGGAAGGAAGCGGATGAGTCATGCTCCGAGTCTACCGGAACGAAAGGGCGGAACCAACATGTGAATAGAAGCAGAAGAATCGTATTCGAGAAAAGTCCGCAGATCGCACCCAAACTACCGCTGCCGCACTGTAGACACTCTCCGAATCATTCCTGTATCCTATCGCCCGGTTACGTACCATCCTTTCTGGCGGTGTAGCTCAGTTGGTAGAGCAGCGGACTCATAAGCCGCGGGTCCCCCGTTCAATCCGGGGCACCGCCACCATTTTTTCAAGGGGTTATGTGATACCCCCCGTCGAGGCCGCACTCAATTGTGCTAATTTTGTGCTATTTTCTCGCCGTAATCGATCGAGGACCTCCGCCCCCGCGCGCAAACTTTCCGGCTGATGATGCGCATAGCGCAGCACCATCGAGATCGTTTTCCAGCGGCCCAACTTCTGGACCGTATAGACATCGACGCCCGCTTGAATGAGCCGCGTGGCAAAGGTATGCCGCAGGTCATGGAAGCGGAATCGGGTGATTCCCGCCTTGCGCATGGCCGGATAGAACGCCCGCAACAGATTGCGCGCCTCCCGTGGGTGCCCCGCCTCATTGACGAACACCGCCTCTGTGCTATTCGTCCGCACCGCGGCGCGGGCCTGCAAGACTTCCATCGCCGTATCATTCACCGGCAAGGTGTCCCGCGCGCCATTCTTCTGCTCCAGGATCGTGAGCGTCCGTCGCACCAGATCCACGTGGGACCAGTGCAGGCTCAGGATCTCCCCCCGCCGCATCCCCGTATGGAGCGCAAACACGATGAGCTCCTGGAGCCAGGGTGGAGAAGCAGCCAGCAACCGCTGCTCTTCCTCCGGCGTTAACCAGCGCTCGATGCCATTGCGGACCTTCTCCTTGGCGATCCGGAGTACGGGATTGTCGGTGACCCATTCCCATTCCCTCACCCCGAGCTTGTAGGCGTGGCCTAACAAGATGAGCTCAGCGTTGAGGGTCTGGGGGGCCGCTCCCTGGGCCCGTCGGCTCGCTTTATACTCCGCGAGCCGAGCTGGACGGAGCTGATCGAGCGGGACCTCACCGAACGCGCGCAGCAAATGCGCGGCGAGACTCCGGTCCCGGCGGTGCGTCATCGCCGCCTTATTCGGAGCCGAGTGGTCTCGCAAATACCGTTCGAGCAAGTCCTTCACCTGTCTCTGTTGCACGACTGGCCGCTCACACCATGTGCCCTCGGCGACCAGGCCCCGCATCTTGAAATAGATCCGCTCCGCCAGTTTTCGGTCCGTCACATCCAGCGACCGGCGAATCTGTCGTCCCTGATAATGTAATCTCATCCACCAGACTGCTCCTCGCTTATACAGAGCCATGGGTATCCCCCTTTCGTGTGGCCCTGTCCTGGTCTGGTTTCCCGTAGCAGGAAGTATAGACCTCGCGTTTGGCCTCGGCAATCAGAGCATCTACGTTGTCGATGCCGTGCCGACGTCTGAGCGGGGTCGAATCTGGGGTGACTTCCTGCCGGCGGACTTGAAGCCACGCCTCGATCTCGTCAGGGTCGAATCGCAGGAGCCGTCCGAGCTTCAGGTGCGGGATCTTGCCCTGCTCTGCCCAGGCATACAGCGTCGAACGCTTCACCAGGAGGCGCTCCGCCAGTACAGCGATACTCAGGTACTGCTTCATTGGTCTGTCTACGATCCTTCGTGACGGGCGTTCTGCAACCAAACTCTGTTTCTCTGCCACAAAGACATGCGCAGTGTCTCATGAGTAGCCTGGCAGGGCACTGCCAGAACACCGACAGGTTCTGGCAGTAGACAGCGTTTAGTTATGCCCAGCTGTGGCCGATCAAGCGTCTAGAGTAATGCTCGAGGGTTTGCTGAAAAACCTAGGAGTTCTGGACGACTGGATAAGACAAGCAAACGATCTAAACAAATGATGAACGCGGCAGAGAGCGGTTAGGAAGAAGTGGTCTTTCAATTGCTCATACAGGGGCTGACCCAAATGATGCGAAGGTGAGTGCCACATGACCAGATACAAACGTGACGTGGGGGAAATGGGCCTGATATCAAAGATTGAGATAGAGGAGTCGTCAGGCAATGAACACTTCGATCAGGCGGCTATACAGGCGGTGATGGCTGCCGACTTATTACCTTCATTCCCAGTAGAAATTGAGGAGGAATACCTGAATACACATCTACGGTTTTCGAATGAAACAGCGCGATGACAAAACCCTGATGCCAGCCAGCTCGGCCCGCTGCCGTGCCAGGGGGCGACAAGAAGTTGGGGATTGAGGAGTTTTTCAACTAGAAACTCACGGGTCAATGGTTTCGGGCAGTTGTCACTCGATTTGATATTTGAATGAGGTTTGGCGTGAAGGGACTAACTGGTCTTTGTCAGTGATCGTACTTGCCTTTAGTCGCCGCTTGTCATCGGGCGAAACAATGTCGATATCCTTCTGTTGCACAAGCTGACACAGAGCCTCTTTATACTTCGCGCTATCAGCTGGTGAAGAGTTACAGGTCATGGCGAATATCTCCCCGAATGAAATCCCCTCTTGGTTTGCATAAATAATATCCGGTAGCTGTTCCATAAGGGTAGTGACACTCGCTTTCGCTGCAGGATCATCAAAACAAAATCCGAGCTTACTCTGTCCGGTTATGGAATCGTCTTGCTTCGGGCTGTATCCGAGCGCTTGAAACATCTCAATCCCTGCGCCACATAATGGATAAAGTTATTATTATTTGCCCAGTGTACCCGAGCCATAACATCTCGTGCCCGTGGGTGCTGCGATAAATGGACCAGCCAATAATCACCATGGCCCTCAGTTCGAAAGAAAAATGGAGTATAGAAGCGGGCTCCGCATGCTTCTACTAATTCACGGTAGAGACAACTTTGGATGTACAACCGAAAATCTTTCTCGCTTTTCTTGATATCCTCAACCGACCGACCGCGGAGGACATCAGGAATGCCGATTTGCTCCAACAAGTTCGTTGTAAGCGGCGTATCGCTTGCTGTACCCCGTCAGGCCCAGTTGGACAGATAGAGGCATCTTGATAAGGTGATGTGTTGGCTCATCGTCGCGACCGAAAGGAACGAAGATGAGACCACAACAGGACAGCCGGGAAGCGGTCGAGAAGACCATCCGGGACATCACGCGTCGTACGCGGCGTCATGTTGGTGCGGAAGACAACATCCGCATCGTCTTGCAAGGGCTTCGGGGCGAGGAGAGCCTTGCGGAGATCTGCCGCAAGGAGGGGCGGCACCAGAACCTGTATGACCGTTGGAGCAAGGAGTTTCTGGAGGCCGGGAAGAAACGGCTGGCCGGAGACACCGTCCGGGAAGCAGGCCGCGACGAGGTGAAGGCCCTGCGCGCTGAATCCACGCAGCTGAAAGAGGCTCTTGCCGAAGCCCTGCTGGAAACCCGCGTGCGTAAAAAAAGCGTGATCGCGGATGGGGAGGCCGGCACATGAGATACGCCGCCTCTGAAAAGCTGGAGATCATCCGCACAGTTGAACAGTCTTCGCGTGGCCTGCGACGGACACTAGGGCAGATCGGCATGCCAAGATCGACGTTGTACCACTGGTATGACCGCTAGGTGTCGGAAGGTTTTGATGGGCTGGAAGACCAACAGCCCGATCCCGGCCCTGTCTGGAACACGGTGCCGGATGCCGTGACGGACCAACGAGTGACGCTGGCCCTTGCCGAGCCTGATCTG
>JANYBU010000418.1 GCA_025360665.1 Nitrospira sp. | reverse complement strand
TCGACGCATGGCCGATCTGCCTCAACACGCAAGATCCTGACGAGATTGTTCGCACGGTTCAGGCTATTGCCCCGGGGTTTGGCGCCATCAATTTGGAAGACATCAGTTCGCCGCGCTGTTTCGAGATCGAACGCCGCTTAAAAAGTACCCTGGATATTCCGGTCATGCATGACGACCAGCATGGGACGGCCGTGGTCATCCTCGCCGCCTTGACCAATGCGCTCACCGTCACCGGGAAACGGATGGAGGACATCCGCGTGGTCGTCAATGGTCTCGGCGCCGCGGGAACCGCCTGCTGCAGGATGCTGCTTGCCGCTGGCCTCTCTCACCTGGTCGGATGCGAGCCTCGCGGTATCGTCTTACGAGGGGACGGCCAGCAGCTGCGGGCCTGCCGAACGGATCTCGCCTCCTGCATGACCAAAGACCGTCCCCAGGGCACACTCCAAGAGGCGCTCAAGGGGGCTGATGTCTTCATCGGATTATCCGTCGGGAATATCATCACTGCGGAAGACTTGGATCTGATGGCGGCTGATCGCATCGTTTTTGCCATGGCCAATCCAGACCCCGAAGTCACTCCTGAATTGGCTGCCTCTCACTGCCGGATCTTTGCCACCGGGCGCTCGGATTATCCGAATCAAATCAACAACGCGCTCGCATTTCCCGGCATCTTTCGGGGTGCACTGGACGTGCAAGCGTGCGACATCAACGAAGCGATGAAACTGGCTGCGGCAAAGGCCCTGGCTGAGGCCATTCCCCCTGCGGCTCTCAGCGAGGAGTACATCATTCCGAGCGTGTTCGATAAGGACGTCGTCCCGCGTGTGGCCAAAGCCGTGGCGGCAGCTGCACGTGAAACGGGCGTGGCCCGACGCCGCACCAAACTCAGCGACGACTTCGCGTCACGCTGACCATTCAATCCACATGAATTCAGCCTGTTTCCAAGGCCCTTCTGGCATGCGACCAGGCTGTGCTACAATGCGCGCCCTGGGAGAGATGCTGGTTCAGATGGCGTTTTCACAAAGCAAACACATCAAGTTTCAGAACGGGATGAGACGACGGATCGACTCGTTGCGCCCGAAGGCCGAAGAGAGTCTGGAGCTTGCCGTCGATACGATGATGCAAGACCGGGTTGACAGCTTCTTTCGTGTGGAAGAAGGGCTGGAGGAAATCATCAAGTCCCTGGTCCAGATTGAAGAGGAGCTTGGGGAGATCCGTGATCTCTCCGGTGCCATGCGCCTGGAATCCCGTCTCGAGTTTGTCGAAGACCGATGGGACGATTTCGATAGCGAGATTCGAGAGCGCCCCCGTCGCCGGCGCAAGAAAATCAGCCTGGCCGATATGTTGAAAGCCGCCGGCGGGGGAGGCGGCGACCCGTCACAAGGATCGAGCGGCATCAACAATGCAATGGACGCCTATGCCGCGATGGGCATGGAATTCGGCAGTTCGCTTGCCGATATCACCGCCGCATTCCGTCATAAGGCCAAGCAGCTCCATCCCGATTCGAATAACGGCGACCGCAGCGCCGAACCGGAATTGCGCCGCATGTTGGAGGCCTACCAGTTTCTGAAAGAATACTTGAGTCTCAGCAATGTCGAGCCGCCACGGTCGCCAGACGCCACCTACAACCCAACAGAATGAGACATGCGTGACACCTAATTCACCGATGCAGTATGTGACTGACCAGCGTGCGCTTGAAGTCCTCTGCCTCACACTGCGGCAGAGTTCGCAACTGGCGCTGGATACGGAATTCGTCGGGGAAGACACCTTTATTCCACGACTCGAACTGATCCAAGTCGCCACCGCCACCACCGCTGCCGTCATCGACTTTCCCGCTGTGCAGGCCAGCGGATCACTCGACGCCTTCTGGGAACTCATCTGTGATGCCAAGATTGAGAAAATCGTTCACGCCGGGCGGCAAGATCTCGATCTCTTTGCCACACATGCTGGGCAGATCCCGAAGCCATTTTTTGATACCCAAATCGCCGCCGCCATGGTCGGATATGGCGCCCAGGTCGCCTATGCAAATTTGGTCCAGCGACTCCACGGCACGAAGCTGACCAAAGCCCATACCTTTACCAACTGGAGTGCACGACCGCTCTCGGATGACCAGATTGCGTACGCCTTGGAGGATGTCGAATTCCTCCTGTCGATCCATACACATTTACAGGATCGCCTGAGCACACTCGGCCGGTTGGAGTGGGTCAGTGAGGAATTTGCACGCCTTGAAACGGCGGTGGGAGAAAAAAGTCGTGAGCCGCAGGAGCGCTACCAACGCATTCGCGGGTGGGACACGCTCAAGCCCAAAGGGGCTGCGGTGCTTCGAGAATTGGCTGCCTGGCGAGAAGCGGAAGCTCGGCGCCGGAACGTGCCTCGCGGACGGGTCATGCGAGACGAGGTGCTCCTCCAACTCGCACGCCATCCACCCAAATCGGTCCATGAGCTTCGCGGTCTCCGCGGCGTCCATTCCTCCGAGGTCGATCGACAGGGGGAACAACTGTTGGCCACCATCACTTCGGCACTGGCGCTTCCACCGTCGGCCTGGCCGGAGGTTCCTCACGAGCGGAAACCGGATCCTGAGTCGATCGGCATCGTCGAACTCCTACAAGCCGTGCTGAAGGCCCGCGCAGCGGAGGAGGGGATTGCTCCCACCATGCTCGCCACCAGTGCCGACCTACAAACACTCGTGGAAGCCAAGCAGAATCGGACAGCCCTTGATGTGCCCATCCTCCATGGCTGGCGACGACAACTAGCTGGGGATCTGCTACTCCAAGTATTGGATGGAGCGGTCACCATCACCGTAGACCGAACCTCCGGTGCTCTCCGGATGACCACGGGAAGTAGCTCGAAGGCTTCGAGCTGACGAGCCACCTCTCGCACACTCTGCCTCACTCGGACTATTCATGGATACCTGCTGCGTCGTCTTATCCTCTCGTCCAGCGGGGCTTTTCTCGTTCGGCCTCCTGGACGGACTGCACGTACGCCTGTGTCGGCCTCACTTGTGAGAAGCTTCGGCGGGTTTCTGGATCGAACGCCTCGCGACGGTATTCATGAATAATCCGGGCTAACAACATCCTCTGACTGTTCAAAAACGGCCCCGACTCAGTCCCACCCTCAAGGTTCCCTCTCAAGGCGTCCGACGGACATCGAATTTTCCCATGAAAATCCACAATTTTACCGGATCGCTGCCTCATTGTCCCCTGCAGCCCATTCCCTAGGCAGGGACCGGCTGGTATGGATCTGGCACCTCTCTAGCAGGATGCAGAAAACCTATAATGCCACGCGAGAACTTCGAAGGTTCGCACGTCTGGGACAGGCTGGCCTATCTGGTCTGTCTGGTTAATCGAATTCGAGCAAACAAACTAGACAGACCGAACAAACCACATGAACAAGACAGGTTGGCGGACTTTTTTAGCAGCCTGCTATAGGCTTCCAGACCACTCTATGCACAAGTACAAGCCATGCTGAGCTTACTCTGGAAATCCCTCCTCGCGGTTCTCTTCCCTGGAGGGCTGATTTTTCTCATAGCGATTGGATTTCTCCGCCCCCAGGGACTCCCAATGTGGCTGCAACAGCCGATCGCAGCCTTGCCGTATATCGTCCTCGCGTTTGGCCTCATCTTTGGCTGGTACTTTGCCAGCAGTCGCATGATCCTCTCCTTGCTTGTGCTGGCACTCGCCGATCGAGCCCTGGTGTTATTCCCCAACACCGGTGCTGATCAGGCGGCCGTATACCAGACGATTGTCGCCGTGACCGCCTTTCTCGTCCCTCTCAACCTGTTGGCCCTTTCCATCCTCAAAGAAGACTCCCTCTCGACGCTTCGTGGCGTGACGCGTGTGGTGTTTGTCCTGGTCCAACCCTTTCTGTTGCTCTGGCTCTGCCTTCCGGACCAGCATGACCTAGCCGCCTCCTTCACACGGGAGTACATCCCCTCGCCGTACACGGATTGGACGCCGATTCCACAGCAAGCGCTGTTTGCCTTTGCCACAGCGTTGCTGCTGCACTTCATACGATTTGCTCTTCATCGTGACCCATTGGAGGGAGGGGCAATCTGGGCTCTGTTTGCCGTTTTCGTCGCCTATCATACGAGCCGCTACGGCTGGCAACCGACAAACTTTTTCATGGCGGCCGGACTAATTCTCTTCGTCACCCTACTTCAATCTTTCTATCAACGGACCTATCGCGACGAGCTCACCGGCATTCCCGGTCGCCTGGCATATGAAGAAGCGATCGGGCAACTCGGGAAAAGATTTTCCCTCGCAGTCATCGGCATCGACCAGCTATCCCAATATGCCAATACCCACGGGAAATCTGTCAGCGAACAGATTCTGAAACTGGTCGCACCCAGAGTTCAGGCCGCCTGTTTTGATGGGCACGTCTTCCGTACAACCGGAGAAGAACTTACCGTACTATTCCCTGGAAAGTCGGCCACAGAAACCTTGGTTACGCTGGAAACCGTCCGGAAAACAATCGAAGCCATCGGTCTGTTCCTGCGAGGACGAGATCGGGTCTGGGAAACGCAGCGAGGGATCAAGAAGGCCGGATCACGTGACCAAGCACTCCCGATTACCCTGAGTATCGGCGTGGCGGAAAAAATCAGCGACAGCGCGACGATGACCCTGGTGATTAAATCGGCCTATCGCGCCCTCTATGAGGCCAAGGGGACAGGAGGGAACGTCGTAAAACGTGGACCGGTGGCGAATGCTCCGACACGACGGTCTCATGCCGGATCAGGAAAAATTATCGCGAGTGGAGAATACGGAACGTAGGCCCAGCTGCTAGAGAAGTTCTTTCACCGACTCCGCCGGTCTGGCCAAGATCACCTTCTCTCCTTTTTCGACAATCGGACGCTGAATGAGATCCGGATGGGCCACCAGCACATCAAGCCATTCATCATCCGAAAGATTCTTTTTCGCTAAACCGAGTTCCTTGTAGATGTCCTCTTTGGTTCTTAGAATATCCTTCGGCGAGAGACCGGCCTTCCTTAAAAGACTTTTGAGTTGCGCCTTAGTGAAGGGCTTCTCGTAGTAGTTAATGGCCGTGAAGGGTTTGCCGCTCTCTTGTAACAACTGCACCGCTTGACGGCATGTGCTACAGGTCGGTTTCTGGTAAATCGTCAACTCAGCCATGTTCAAACTCCTTGTCTCAGCGTCTTGCCTGCCTTGACGCCGTTTTTACCCGTGTGATACATGCGTCTCATCTTATTCACGTGAATGCCCATTATGCCAACGCCAATCTTCGGAACCAGCTCCACTGGCCAATTCTCTTGCGCGACGGACACCCATCACACCCTACGCGACCTCCGTACGAAGCGTAAGGGACAGCCGGTGTTCGTCCTCGGGCATGTATTGGCCCGAAAAGGGCAGGAAGGAACCTTCGAGGTCTTTAACGACCGCCTGGCCATCGTCAAATTCCCCGACGGCGGCGCGATCGGATATGACCCGCTGGAGCTGCTCTTGCCCACCGACATCGACGACAAGGGAACCGCCTACTTCGAAATTCGCCCCTGCCGGCAGTGCGAACAACTCTTCCCGCTAACCGCCGAAGAGTGTGAGGCAGCAGAAGAGCCCACCGTTTGTCCGGAATGCCGACGCGCCTAACCCGTCCCAACTAGTCGACCAGCGGCGCGATCTCGATCGCTTTCTTAATCAAGCAATCGCCAGCAAAAGACTGTAAGGACATCGGCAGCATGCTGGCGTCGATCACGTGCACCGTGACAACCTGAAAACCTTCAGCGACTTTGTATCCTTCAAGCCTCATGGCATGACAGATCTCGAGCTTTTTCCAAATCAGATTATTCAGGATCGTCTCCGCCGCGAGTAGTTTCATATCTGACACTGCATCATTCACCGAGACCTTCGCCGACACCCGCGCCTTATCTTTTGGCACCTCACTCACGACGGCAAAACCAAGAACTTCGCTGTCGGCCTGGACCAAGGAGACTGTTCCCATCTCAATGAGGCCGAACAGCGCGAGTAGTAAGGACAGACGCGGAGTCATCGCTTACCTCCTCTGCATATCCTACGGAATCTTGACGGTTCACACGAGATCTCGGCTGGCCGGCAGACGAGCTTCCCCCTGGCTCACGGCACTTGTACCGATCGGCTTGACCGACCGCGGCTGTGACATCGTCGCCGGAGGCGGCCAGAACATTTTACACCCCTGAACAAGAGGGAGACATCCGACGAGGGTCATACCCGAAGGGACATGGGTCTTTTTCCGATCGTGAACGGCTGACAGTTGCAGTATGCCAACCGATAAGAGCCATTTCAAGATCCTGCCATTGCAAACATGATAAACTGTCTCCACTCTTCATGTATCCTGCCACTCAGGTGAAGGAGCACAGTCATGCCACATGATTTCATGCCGGGACTCGCCGGCGTACCCGCAGCCAAATCCGCGATTAGCGATGTGGACGGGCAACGCGGTGTGTTGGAATATCGCGGCATCCGCGTCGAAGAACTCTGCCTGCAATCGTCCTATCTCGAAACCGCCTATCTGTTGCTATTTGGACACCTTCCCGGTCAACCGCAGCTCACGCGATGGCACGAGGACATCGTCCATCACCGCCGCATCAAGTTCAAGATTGTGGATTTACTGAAATGCCTGCCGGAGCAGGGCCATCCCATGGACGCTTTGCAAGCCGCGGTCGCCGCCTTGGGCATGTTTTATCCTGGCCGGAATGTACAGGACGTCGACAATAATTATTGGTCTGCCGTTCGTCTTGTGGCCAAACTGCCCACGATCGTCGCGGCCTGGGCGCGTCTACGACAGGGGAATGAATACATTCCGCCGCGCGACGACCTCGGATTTTCAGAAAACTTTCTCTACATGCTGACGGAGACGGAGCCACTTCCCTTGTTGGGCCAGATTTTCGACGACTGCCTGATCCTCCATGCCGAACATACGATGAATGCCTCAACCTTCACCGGCATGGTGACGGCCTCGACGCTGGCCGATCCCTATACGGTAGTCGCCTCCTCGATTGGGGCCCTGAAAGGGCCACTGCATGGCGGGGCCAACGAAGAAGTCGTGCAGATGCTGAAGGAGATTGGTGAGCCACGGAAAGCCCGATCGTACCTCGAAGAACAGGTTCGCGCGAAACAGAAGCTGATGGGCTTTGGTCACCGGGTGTACAAGGTCAAAGATCCCCGCGCGACAATCCTACAGACTTTGTGTGAGCGACTCTTCAAGGAATGTGGCAGCTCACCGTTGTATGAGGTTGCCGTGGAGGTCGAGCGAGTTGCGGAAGAGCTGCTGAAGGGAAAGGGGATTTATCCCAACGTCGACTTCTACTCCGGAATCGTTTACGAAAAAATGGGCATCGAGACCGATCTGTTCACACCGTTATTCGCGATAGCTCGAGTGTCAGGGTGGCTGGCCCATTGGCTTGAACAGCTTCGCGAGAACAAACTGTTCCGTCCGGACCAGATCTATTCCGGTGAGCATAACCGCTCGTACGTGCCCATCGAACAGCGATAAGCCGCGCGAGACTGACGGGATGGGTGAGACGCGCGAGAGTTGATCTGGTTCATTTGGTCTATCTGGTCTGTCTGGTTCAACCAAACAAACGAGACAGACGAGATAAACAAGAGAGACCAGCCGGTCCTCGCGCATCACGCGCCACGGTCCATGGACGCGGGCGGACTGTTTCAGCATCCTGCTAAGCCTTCTCTTGCTCCGCCACTTCCAGGAGTGGCCCAGCCCCCTTGACTCCTCGGCAGCCCGACTTATCTATGACTCCTGACGGACGAATCGGCGCGCGCCTCGAACAGACAGTCTGAGACAGTCAACAAGAATGAGAAGGAGGTCTAGCATGACACCCGTAAGGTGGGATCCGTCTCGTGAACTCGAAGATATGTCGGATCGGTTGAATCGGATGTTTAGCCGTCGAGCTCTGCCTCAGGCGAACAGTAAGGAGACGATGGTCGTCGCCGACTGGGTGCCATCCGTGGACGTCAGCGAAACGGACGGAGCGTACCAGATCAAGGCGGAGATCCCTGACGTGAAGAAAGAGGATGTGAAGGTGACGCTGGAAGACGGCGTCCTCACGATCCAGGGTGAGCGCAAGCAGGAAAAGGAAGAGAAAGGCAAGAAGTATCATCGGGTGGAGCGCTCCTATGGCAGTTTCGTCCGGAGCTTCACATTGCCCGATCTCGTCGATGAGGAGAAGGTGAAGGCGGAATTTAAGGATGGTGTCCTGAGTCTCCAGCTGCCCAAGTCCGAGAAGGCAAAGACGAAAGCGATCGAAGTCACGGTTGGCTAATCGGCAGCCATCCCATCCCTCCAGTTTGAACAGAGGCCCGCTCCGGCGGGCCTCTTCTTTTTGGGCCCTACGTCCCACCGTCAGTTGTTCCGTCTATCACGAGTTCCCAGAATAGATTATCTAGCAGGCTACAGAAAAACCATTTTGGCATAGCAGAACTTCGATGGCCTGCACTTTTGGGACAAGAGGGTACATTTCCGCAGGATAGTCGAGCGAGACTGGCGGGAGGGCGAGGGGTCGAGGTCAGAAGTTCGAGGTTTTCGGAACTTCGAACCCAGAGCTTCGAACTTTGGATCACGCCTTTCTCGCCTATCTCACGCGTCACGGTCCATCGACCAATACCCTTGTGCAAGTAGGCAACCTGAGTTTATCATGGCGCCCGCAAGACTGAGCCCGGATTATTCATGAATGCCGTCACGAGGCGTTCGAGCCGAAGCCCGCCGGGCGAGAGGATCGGCACGCCGCCCAAAGGCTCCGGCCGATGGGTCGGACGACGCAGCAGGTATTCGTGGATAGTCTGGGCTAGAACCCTTACACCGGAGTAGAACGCATGAAGAAGATACCGACAGCGGCAGCGACTCAGTCATCACGTGCGACCAGAGTTGAACGCGATACCATGGGCGAGCTGGCCGTACCGGCCACGGCCTATTATGGTGTGCAGACAGCCCGCGCCATCGAGAACTTCCCGATCAGTTCTTTGCGATTCCCCCGCGCCATGATCCGAGCGATGGGGTTAATCAAACGTGCTGCCGCGACGGTCAATCAGTCACTGGGCCTCCTCGACAAGAGACCAGCGGATGCGATCAACCAGGCAGCGACCGAAGTGGTCGAGGGCACGCTCGACGCCGAGTTTCCCGTGGACATCTTTCAAACCGGCTCAGGCACCTCGACGAACATGAACAGCAACGAGGTGATCTCCAATCGTGCCACTGAGCTGTTAGGCGGAGCACGAGGCAGCAAGCTGGTACATCCAAACGATCACGTCAATCTGGGTCAATCCAGCAACGACGTGATTCCCACGGCGATTCATATTGCCGCCGGGGAGATGATGCAACAGCAGCTCATTCCGGCACTCATCTGCTTGCAGAAAGCGCTGGCTCGCAAAGCCAAGGAATTCGACAAGATCGTCAAGATCGGTCGCACCCATTTACAGGATGCCACGCCTGTGCGGTTGGGCCAGGAGTTCGGCGGCTATGCGCGCCAAATCGAATTAGGCATCCAACGGGTTAGACGTGCACAAGAGGCGCTCAGCGAAGTCGCACTCGGCGGCACAGCGGTCGGCACAGGGCTCAATTGCCATCCGAAGTTCTCAGCCAAGGTGCTGGCCATCATTTCAAAAGAGACCGGCTGCACATTTACAGAAGCGAAGAATCACTTTGAAGCGCAGTCCACTCAGGATTCCTTGGTCGAAGCGAGCGGGGAGTTGAAGACCATCGCCGTGAGCCTCATGAAGATCGCCAACGACATTCGCTGGCTCGGCTCCGGCCCGCGCTGTGGGCTCGGGGAGATCAATCTTCCAGAGACACAACCAGGCTCGTCCATCATGCCGGGCAAAGTAAATCCGGTGATTGCTGAATCGGTGACGATGGTCTGCGCGCAGGTGATCGGAAACGATGTGACGGTCACAGTGGGAGGGCAGGCGGCCAATTTCGAACTGATCGTCATGCTGCCGGTGATGGCCTATAATGTATTACAGTCCATTGAACTCCTCGCCACCGCGTCGCAAAACTTTGCCGTGAGGTGTATCGAGGGCATCAAAGCCAACGACGAGCGTTGCCGGAGCTTGATCGAGGAAAGTCTGGCCATGTGCACCGCCCTGGCTCCAGAGATTGGTTACGAGGCTGCTGCAAAACTCGCCAAGGATGCCTACAAGTCAGGCAAGACCGTGCGCCAGATGGCCAAAGAACAAAAAGTCCTTTCCGAAAAGCGTCTCACCGAATTGCTCGATCCCTGGCGCATGACCGAACCAGGCGGGCCGGTTGGAAGCGCAGGAGGGTAAAAGATACGGCCTGTCAGCTCTGACGGTCTTATCAGAACGCAGATGACACAGACGTATTTGTTACAGGCGGACTAATCGCTTTGAGTAGATAAGGGGGACTCTCGCTTATCGGGAAGGTGTCGTCTGGAAATACATTCTCGGCACCTCTGTTATTGCTTCTACAATCGATTGCCACCCGAGCTTACTTTGACCTTGGACCCGATCGCTGAAACGGATGGGCAGCTCACAGATCTCCGCTCTTAATCGGCGTGCCCGCCACGCCATCTCAACTTGAAAGACGTAGCCTTTCGCATTCACGCTTTCAAGGTTCATTCTGGCTAAGAGCTCATGACGATAACAGCGAAAGCCTCCGGTCCAGTCATGGATACTCGAACCAAGAAATAGACTAACGTAGGTATTGCCAAATCGCGAGACAAGGCGCCTGTGCTTGCTCCAGCCTTGTGTACCGCCACCCGGTACATATCGACTCCCGATGACCAAGTCGGCAGTCCCACTCCGGTGAACCAATCGGGGCAAGTCCCAGGGCGAATGACTGAAGTCACAGTCCATCTCAATGATTAATTGGTAACCACGTGCCAGTGCCCACTGGAATCCTGCGAGATAGGCCGGCCCGAGCCCTTCCTTTTTAGTCCGATGCAACACATGCACATGTTTCTGCTGTCGGCTCAGTTGATCGGCCAATTGCCCGGTACCGTCCGGAGAATTATCATCGACAATCAAGATATCGGCGACGAGATATCTGCCAATCATTTCAACCATGGCCTCAAGATTTTGGCGTTCATTATAGGTGGGGAGCACAATCAGAATCGATCGGTCAAAACGGAATGGCATTACAGGCGCAAGCTGCTTATTCGACGCAACCTGAGCATACCCCGGATAGTTCACGTCGGAGGAATCAATTTGGCTGATCGCAATGCGAGCGCTGTCGGCACCGTAGGCAATCAAAGCCTCGGCCACTTCAAAGCTCGGTACCACAAACACTTCCCCCGGTCCCAATTCTCTTGGGACAGGGACTGCACAACTATTGCGGACTGGATAGTAGCGCACTACGGTTTGCTCGGTATCGCTCAAAGATGAAGATACTGGGCGGCTATTTGGCATAGGTGGTAGTGGAGACAGGGCTATGCGAAAAGGTCCCGGTCTTCTGCGACCGGAGCATAAGTACAGTGAGGATCGATAACATGCCTATAGTAAACGGTTTAAAGCTGAGAAACACCGCGAAATTTTGTTTGCCCAACACTTCATAATTCAGAACAATAGCGATCATGACATACAGCCCCATCGCTACCTTGGATAGCCGGCTCAAACCATCGTGGCTACAAGCTTTGGCCACAATCCAGTACAGAGCCGGGACGAGCCATGGTAGATGCTGGATCCAGGTTAAGGGAGAAAGCAACAACATTAAGATGAGGACGGCACTACACTCCCGAGGCCACTCTGGATCACCGAGGCCTCTATACGGTTGGCGGGTGCACCAACAGAAGCCAATCAACAAACCTATTGCAGCTGAGATGGCCAGGATACGCGCATGAGTAGGGGGCAAATCTAGAATCGCCACATAACCTGGGTCGTTCTGTCGAAGCGGATGATCAGGAGCAAGAGTGACGAGGTACCGCATCAGCGCAGGCTGGATACCCGAGTTCCGAATGTTGTCCTCGTTTATGTGTGCAAATGGTGTCTTGTAGCCTACGGCAGATCCGGCTGCCACTTGAGTCCATGTCTGCTGGTGAGTCCACCAACTTGCTGGCCCCATCCAGACCATTGGTAGAATGATCCAACATGCTGTTGCGACTGCTGTGTAAAGAGCCAACCTCCACTGGCGTTTCCATATAAAAAATGGCAGAAATAATCCGGGTGTCACCTTCAGCGCAATGGCCAATCCGAACCAGATCGCTCCAAACTTCTCGCGTCCTTTCCACACCGCGTACACGGCGACTAGGAGCATGCCCATCAGAATCGTGTGCGGGCCGCCGTCGTCGAGGTCGTACAGGACAAACTGGCCGGCAAGCGCTATGGCGATGACGCTAAGAATAAGATTCGCTTGGTCTAATTCTTTGAATCGATCCTTGATCATTCGATGGAAGAGAACACACGTCAGCGATAAACAGATGATCGCCGCCGTGTAGCGCAGTGCCAATCCGATGCTCCGATCGACCAATGCAAGCAGAGAAAAATACATTGCTGCGGTCGGCATGTAGGGATAACACACGCCACAACTATAGAGATTCTGACCGGTTAGAAACCAACGTCCGATCTCGCGGTGCAAGTCGAAATCACGAAAATGGGGAGCGCGCAGATAGACCAATACGATTCCATAGGAGGTCGCAGCTAGGATGCACATGGCCGTCAGTAGGCGTTGAAATCTTTGACGGTATAGGAAATCAGGCAACATAGAATAGAGTGGAGATATAGAGCGCAATCATCCCTGAAATGCGCGCTATTCTAGATTACTGACAATATAGTGACAAGCAGAGTATTGGGTCACGTGTAATGGGGTCATAGTGAGGTGGCCCCATCGCCTCCGCGCCGCGCAGACCACGCGATCGCCCCGTCTACGCCAACCCCGCTCGACTGGCCGTTCCCAGCGAGTCACCGTTCTGCCATGGCATGGTGTTTGCCGTGCGCGATTATGGCTTCCTCGTACAAAAAGTTTTGACGCACAGAAGACTGGTTCCTTATAAAATGTCCTCCACGGCCAGTTACAAGCCGATCGGGTTCACTGTGGGCGCTCCCAGCTCGCGAGGTAGGTCGATCCTAGCAAGAGTGCACAGGCCTCAACCGTGTTTGATTCCAATGGCATTTTTTAGAGTTTTTAGAGGAGCCCTTATGGTTCTTCGGATACAACGCTAATAGAATCATTTCGGACACAGCATGGATCTGAAATGATTCACAAGATTTCCTATTTCTGCGTTCTCTGTTCCATTCATTTTTCGAGTAGGTCGAAAATATTTTGCAAATGTCAGCGTAAGAGTAAGAGTAGGTCCACTCGATTCACGATCGGGAGCGTTGGTTTGTATCTTGCATTTTCGCCGGAAACATTCTCATCGTTGCGGACATGTGAGATGGCCCAATTGGTTCGACACCGGTGTCGCTATTGCCAGTATCCGTTCGCTCGCGATTGTCGCACCTGGTGAGAAGATTACGTTTCGCCAAAAATGTTCGATCAATAGTCACCCTCGTATGGACCGTTCTCGATTCCCCATCGCCTGCCCCCCTGAAAGGTCTGAGGACATGCATCCATCACGACCGTGCCTGCGCCTGCTGTGTCCGTGCCTCTGGCCGCTCCTGAGCCTGATGCTCCTCCTCGCGGGGCTGGCCGGCTGCGGACCGGCTTCGTCTGACAACGCGCCGAGCCTTGAGTCGCGCGCGCGCGTGGACGGGCCATCCCTGTCTAAGCAAGGTCCGTCACCACGCAACGACGCATTCACCACGGCGGCGAGCCCCGTGCCCCTTGCCTTGGTATATGGGACAGGCGCGGCGGCAGGAACGGGGACAGTCCCAGTAGGGGACAGTCTCCACGCGGTGCCTGTTCCATCTTCTGAGCCAGGACACCCAGTGGACGGCTTGGTTGTGCCAGAGTGGATGGCACAAAAACTCAACTCGCCGAATGTTCGCGTCCGGCTCAAGGCCCTGGAGACCTGGGCGCAGTCAGCGCCCCTGGGAGCGGTCGATCCGTTGATCCTGGCCTTCGAAGATAAGGACGAACGAGTCCGGGCGCGGGCGCAGCAATTGATCGAGCAAGACTGGGAGCGGAAGGTTGAGGGAGAGAAGTAAGGCGGGGGAGTGGGACGCACAAGCGGGGTACGGGGATAACGGGGTAATTGCGGAACAATTCAGAGCCTATAAGGGACTCGTCACGATCGACGAATGACGAACAGTGGGCCAAGCAGCAGTCAGTCGGTGCCATATCAACACAACCAACCAAAGATAAGGAGGGAGCATTGGTTCTGATCGTGCATTTTTTCCGGTGACACTCGCAACACTGTGGCCACGTGAGGTGGCCCAATCTAGAAGGAAATCTCGATGAATAAGCGACGCATATTATTGGCGGTACTAGGTATTCTGGTGGGATGGGGTGGGGCTGGCATGGCCCATGCCACTGGAGTGACATTCCAAGTCACAGACAATCCCGGAAGCTGGTTCGAATGTACTACCAGCGATTCGAAGACTGGTGTGGGGTGCGTTCACAATGCTCTTGATAAACCAGGTGTGCCGAGTACTGTAGGCAAATCACTCTCAGTAATTCAGCGCGGAGAGAGTATTACCTTTCAATCGCATGCCCCCCACCATGGCTCTACGGCCAACACGATCCATACGGTGGTGAGTTTGATCTATCCCACACCCAAGAGCATCCCATCGGGAATTTTTTCCGCTATGCCATTCGACACTGACATAAACGTGGGAACACGCTCCGCCCCAATCACTCCGAATGAGCTTGGACTGCATGTCTTCTTCTGCGATATCCATCCCTACATGTTCGCGGCCGTCATCGTGGTTCCTGAGGGACATACACTTGCCGGTAATACTGAAAGTACCAGCCTATTTCCCTTAGACCTTGGGGAAACGGTGGATCTCTTCAAAATAGTGGCAGAGCCTGTCCTTCCTAACGTACCAACAGCGTCGGACTTGGTCCTAAGACTCGTGCATACCTTCTTCATCATCACCAATCCCAATAACTGGCAAAACTATGCTCTCACCAGTGGATCCTGGAATCCAACGTATCCATCGGTTCCAGTAACGGCCTACTTCCTAAATAAATCTCCTGCTACAGGTGTTGATCTCAACGGGTTGCTACAATCTTACTTTGGCGAAACTGGTGGCAGACCACTAGCCGCCGCTGTACCACCATCGGTACCAGGAGTGGGGCAGGTCTGGGTGGACACCCAGTTCGAAATGATGTCTGACAAGAACAAGCCCGGCACAGTGACAGCCGTGAACGCGGAGAATTGGAAAGTTGAAAGAAAAGTCGGGTTACCGAACCACGGCACGCATGAGCACGACGGCATGAACAATCCGCACAATATGTAGACCGATAAAGATCAGAAAGTGATCTATCAGACCGAATGGTTCGATCATTACCTTACGGTGTTTGATAGAAAGACCGGAGCATTTGTGAGGCGAATTGAGGCGGGTCTCGCTCCAGCACACGTCATGACGAGAACAAACAACGACCAAGTGCATGTGTCGCAGAACGGCGACAATAACGTACGAGAGTTTGACTCTCTGACGAACGGGAATGGCTTTCTTAAGGACATTCCGATGGTAAATACTGTTAATAGAAGTGGCCCCATTCGTTTGAACAGCAGTCCGAGTTTTGTAAGTGGCGTCTCTGCTGATGCTCACGCTGCCAGTTTACCCGTCGGCAGCATCACGGCATAGGCCTCATCAGGTGTTTGTTTGCCCAAGCTCGAATGCGGCCTGGATTGATTGTACCAA
>JANYBU010000415.1 GCA_025360665.1 Nitrospira sp. | reverse complement strand
ACAACCGCGCCGAAGGCAACGCTCCTCTCACCGTCGAAGCCTTGGTGGATCAGCTACAAGCCTAGTTTTCGGTGCATCTGTTTGCACCTGCGATCAAATTGATGAAAATATCTGTGCGAGTGTCCAACCAATCAGACTGCGTGGGTGAGGTTCTGGTCCGTGGCGGGGGAGGGCCATCATGGCACTGAGTTACAACCACAATGACTCGCCTCGAACAATAGGATGTGTGCCCACCAGGTCAAGTCCTAGTTATGAAGCTGCCTTGCTTGCGACCGTAATCATTTGTTTTTGGATCGCGCCGCCATCATTTTCTAGTCTGATGAAATAATTCTGGGCAAAAGCATCATAGTCCATTTTGTGAGTTTCTTAGAAAGTCACGGATTCAGTGCGCTGACAGCCATTCCTATTGGGGGAACACAATGGTTATCAGCATCCCACCCATCACATCTCCTGCCTTGAAATCCCTCTTTGGGCTTTTGGGGTGCACATTGTGGCAATCGGCGCAGAGTTGATCCACAGCTTTATCGGCATAGAGTGCTTGGAAGCTGCGAACTTTGCCCTCGGTTATAATGGCTGTATAAGGACGATCGGGATTCTCGAGGATTTTCATAAGCCCGATCCGCTCGAATTCTGTCGTTGGGCGACTTTCTTTATTTATCGCCCAATCGCTGATCAGGCGGAATCGAATCGCTTTTCCCTGTTTAGCCATGAGCCGCCCCGATTCCTGTAAAAATTGGACGGGTAAAGGGAGACCTCCGTCCGTTCGCCAGTGTTCCGAGGCAGAAACCATACCTTTCGCCCTCATCCGACTTACAATCTCGGTCTCGTAAAAAGTTCGATCCGCCTGGACCACACTGTGCACATACTCGGCGACGATTTCGGGGGATAGGCCCTTGGGTGAATCTGTCTCCTTGCTCGTGGCAGAGAACACCCACTGACCGAGTAGGCAAGTGAAGGTGGTGCCAACCGCGAGTCCCAACCAAAGTCCTTTCATGTTCATAATGCGTCCTTCCATGTCCTGTTCTACTTGTGGCTTGATTTGCTCTCCTAGGCTCCGATAGCCGCGCTCACAAACCAATCCAATAATGCCGAACAGGTCGTGAACTATTTGTTTTTGACCTGCGGAAAGGATACGCCAAACACCACGAAAGATCGAGGCGAGACCTTCACATCTGCTGCAAGGTTTTTGATCCTCGATCCAGCATTCCCGAGTCGCGATGTCTTATCCCACTGCAGATCTACACCCTGCCAGCTGTTGCGCCGTCCTAGCCTCGTGTCGTCGCTCTCATGGCGAGGTCCTGCCTTTGACCCACAGTCAGGTCGGGATGACTGTGACTCTCACCACGCGAGCAGGAGCAGGGATTTGCAAATGAGGTTCTCTAACCGAGTTATAGAGATGGATTTAGTGGGTTTTACGGGGATAAACCGGAAGGGATCACCTCGTCGTGGAGTGGCAAATAGTAAAAGTTGGCTTCAACCTGGTGAGAGGAGGTCGCAAGCGCGTCACGTTGATTCCGCGTAAACTATTCGCACCGCGCGACCCCATAGCGGAAGGGGAAATGCCAGTGGATTTGAGCAGGAACGCCCGCCTGCTTCAAAGTCTCCCGCCAGTCCTCTGCCGTAAAGGCGCGTGCGACCGAGACGGGGCCGTCATTGCGGATCATCCTGTTGACGGGCATCAGAAACAGAAACATCTTCGCCAGGAGAAAGGAAATCGGGTGGCGGTGCAGGTCGCTGATGAACCATCCGCGCCGCGCATGCGCCCCAAGCCAGCGGATGAATGCCACCAGCTCGTCATTCTTCATGTGATGCGTGACGTGGGAGCAGACGATGAAATCCGCCTCAATATCCATGTCGAAGACGTTTCCGATGCGGTAGTCAATGCCCATATATTCCGGCGTCGCCTGCCGCGCGGCAGGCGCGGACCAGGAGTCGATGTCGACGCCCGTCAACCGTACCGTCACGTTTTTCTTCCTCGCCAGAGACCATATCCGGCGCAGCAGGTCGCCTCTGCCGCAGCCCACGTCGAGAATAGTCACGGGTCGTGGTTTAGGAAATGGAAGCTGCCGATCCACCCACGACAGCACGGGGCGGTACCCGAGCGTCAGCCGGTTGACGGCTTCGATCTGCTTGAGGGATTCATCGAACAGTTCAAAACTGCCGATCCCTCCGTCCATGATTTCCTGCTCGTTGCTGCGCTGGCTGAAGTCGCGCGACACGCTAGGCCGCCTGCTGGAACAGCAGGCTCTCGACGGTCAGTCCGGGGCCGAACGCCAGGCCGCAGCCGCGCCCCTGACCCTGCCGTATGATGTCCTTCAGCACGAACATGATGGTGGCGGACGACATGTTGCCGAAGTCGCGCAGCACGGTACGGGAGGATTTCAAGGAGTCTTCCGCAATCCCGGCGCTGACCTGCCCGGGCAAATCTGGTCCAGGATGAATGTGAGACTGGACCGTAACCAGGGAGGTCAGGGTCATGCCCAAGAGACGGTACACGCCCGAAGAGATCATTCAACATCTGCGGACCGTCGAGCTGGAGACCAGCAAAGGACTAGCGGTGCTTGACGCGTGTCGGAAGCTCAGCATCACCGAGCACACGGACGACCGCTGGAAGAACGAAGACGGCGGGCTGCGCGTGGATCAAGCCAAGCGGTTGAAGGGACTGGAGCAGGAGCATCGGCGCCTCAAGCGGATTGTTGCCGACCAAGCGCTTGATCTGTCCATCCTGAAAGAGGTGGCCTCGGGAAACTTCTCAGCCCGACCCGCCGGCGCGAAGCCGTGGAGCACGCCGTCACGGTGCTCCAGGTGTCCGAGCGTCGAGCGTGTCGGGCGATCGGCCAGATCCGGTCCTCCTCTCGGTACGTGCCGCGGCCTGATCAAGATAGAGAGCGGTTGCGCGAGCGGATCATCGCCCTGGCCAAGGAGTACGGGCGGTATGGCTACCGCACGGTGACGGATCTC
>JANYBU010000404.1 GCA_025360665.1 Nitrospira sp. | reverse complement strand
TTCGTCGGCTCGGCCGATGACGGGATCCAGATGCCCTTCCTGGGCGAGCTGAGTCAGATCACGACCGAACTCATCGAGTGCCGGGGTATTGCTCTTCCGGTCACGCTCACGCGGGGCGGACTTCCGCAAAAATGTCACGGTTAATTGTCGGGCGGTCAGGAGATTGGCTCCTAAGCTGCGAAGAATCTTTCCGCCGATCCCTTCCTCTTCTCGGAGGAGGCCCAATAAGAGGTGTTCGCTGCCGATATGATTGTGTCCAAGGAGCCGGGCTTCTTCGACCCCGTATTCGATGACCTTCTTGACCCGAGGGCTGAAGGGGATCTCACCAAAGGTCATGGTGGTTCCCCCGCCGGGCAAATTCCGCTCAATTTCCAAGCGGATTTGTTCGGTCGAGAGTCCCATCTTTTTCAAGATCATCAGGGCAATCCCGTCGGATTCACGGAGAATAGCCAAGACGAGATGCTCGGTTCCGAGGTAGTCGTTTTGATGACGTTCAGCCTCTTCCCTCGCGAGGATGATGATCTTCCGACCCTTGTCCGTGAAGCGTTCGAACATCCTGCCTCCTTTTAGGTGGAGCCTATAACTAGTTCCACGTGCGCAAACCTATCGAAAAGTCTGGCCTAATTCTAACTAGAAGGAATTTCAGTGTCAAGACTACGAGACAATCGCACAAGCCCAGAATTGGAGGGGACGAAATACATGTGATGAAGGCCTGACGTATTCTGGTTCGTTGACTTCAAAAGAACGCTCCCGATACAATCTCAGACTTTTTCGCCACTATCTTAATAGCCTCACGACAGGGTTTCACGAATGAAAAGTAAAAGTGTCGGGATTCTGACAAAACCTCACTTTGCTGAGATGAAGAGCACGCTGCAAGATGTGGTCAGCTGGCTCCGGGCTCGAAGCATCGATGTAATTTTGGACACGACGTCGGCAATTCTTCTCGGCGAACAGGGTGGCTATCAGAAAACTCAGCTGGCGAGCAACGCGGACGTCCTTCTTGTCTTGGGCGGCGACGGGACGATGCTCAATGCCGCTCGACTTGCCGGGGAACGGAGCATTCCCATCCTGGGTGTCAACATGGGCGGACTGGGGTTTTTGACCGAAGTCCGGCTGGAGAACTTGTATCCCTCGATCGAACGGGTATTTGCGAATGACTTCGTGCTCGATGAACGACTCATGCTACGGACGAATATTCATCGGCATGGAGAAACGGTCGCGCAAGGGGTGGTACTGAACGATGTCGTGATCAGCAAAGGTACGCTGGCTCGCATGATCGAGTTGAAGATTGCCATCCAAGGCCAGTTCGTCACCAATTTGCGTGGCGATGGAGTGATTGTCAGCACCCCGACGGGATCGACGGCCTACTCCCTGTCGGCTGGAGGGCCCATTATCAATCCGGCGGTCCAGTCACTCATGGTGACGCCGATCTGTCCCCACACGTTGACGCACCGTCCCCTGATCGTTCCAGGAACTGCCGAAATCGAAGTGACGCTCACCAGTAAGGATGATGGCGCGATGGCGACCCTGGATGGTCAGGTTGGAGTGGCGCTGACTCAGGGCGATACCGTTGAAATCAAGGTGTCGGAGTATCGGACAAGACTGATTCGTTTCCCGGAAAGTGGCTACTATGAAGTCCTGCGAGAAAAACTGAAGTGGGGGGATGGCTAGCGCTTCGACCGATCGCTCTGCTTATTGCGCCTTCCCACGTTCGATCAGTTCAATCATGTCCTGGTTGCTCGCGTACTTAAACTCTCCGATACAGTCTGTCACGCCCTGGTGACTTTTTTCTCTCGATTCAAGTACACGGAGCCCCTTCACATCGACCGGGTGGCTCTTGTGCGCCTTGAGGATCGAGGCGAGCTTGTCGAGGACGACCTTCGCACCAGAGTGACTGACCGATGCCTTGGTCGAGAGGTACCGGCTCACCACTTCAGCGCACCAATCCCCGTCCCGCTTGGCGATGCCGACTAAGCCATCGCTCGCCTTTCGTGCCCATCCAGCGAGAAACACGCCGTCGACGATCTTGCCTGTCGTTTCGTCATAGGCTTGGAAGAGCGCGTCGTCCGGATCGTTGCCGGTCTTGTTGGGATTCGTGACGAACATGCCGCTCTTGTACGGCAGTCCAACGGTCTCATCGACTTTGTCGCCGACCGCGAAGACAACGGCGTCGCACGTGAATTCATAATATTGTTTCAGCCCGACCGCGACCGTATCCTCGCCTTTTGGATCGAGCTTGTTGTCTTCCATCTCCAGGCCGCGCACGCGGTTGTTCCCATCAACAAGAATACGCTTGGGAGACGCGAGGAACTTGAAACCCATCTTCGTCTCGCTGCCCGTCTGTTCGCATTTTGTCAATTCGTCAGTCAGCGCCTTCAGCACCTCATCGGCCTTCTGGCCGACCGCGGCAAGGCGATCCTTGATCCGAACCACCTCTTTGGCGATTTCGTCCACATCTATGTTGGCGCACACCGCGCGAATCTCTTTCGGATTGTACTTTCGCTCGGCAGGCCCACGCCGCACGATCGCTGTGACCCGTTCGACTTTCTTGTAGCGAATCAGCCAGTGAGCGACATCGACCATCACGTCGCCGGCGCCGATCACCGCCACGTGCTTGCCCATATCGAACGGCCGGTCGCCGAAACCGGGCAGTCGATTGAAATGGTAGACCACGTCTTTCGCGTGGAAGACCCCTGCAGCCGAATCCCCTTCCATGCCGATCGTCTTGGTCCCTTGTGCGCCGATAGAAAATACGACCGCGCTAGCGCCAAGGTTTCGGACCTCTTCGACGCTGAGATCTTTGCCGTTGCCGATTGATACATTGCCGAAATAGTGAACGTTCGGTCGCTCGAGCAACTCCCAGTACTGCTTCTTGAGACCGCCGCGGAGCTTGAGTTTTGCCGGGAAGATCCCGTATTCAGCCAACCCACCGAATTTAATGTCCCGATTCAGAATGATCACCTCATGGCCGGCCTTTGCCAGGGTGCTGGCGACTGCCATCCCTGCCGGTCCGGCGCCGGCCACAATAATCACATCCGAGTTCGTTGCACTCATGCGTTCGGCCCTGGAAAATGGATATAAAAAAGACGAGAACCTCAACAGTTCCGTGGACTTTAGCATAGGGGCTTGGGGGCTGTCAAAGCTGAAAGGACGGCTCAGATCGAGAAATCGCGCGACAATCGTGACTGCTCGGGATTAAAGAGCGCAGGGTCCCGCTCTTTGAGGAGTTCCATCTTATTCTATTGTGAGTGGTGCCCAATATGTCCTTGGAGGGAGGATTGCTAGCTGTAGGTGGTAAGACCCTGTCTCTTCTCCCTCGTATGATAGAACGCGCCAAGAAACTCGATGCGAAGGTTGTGGGCCATCGGCCAAGCCATCAGTCAATACTCATGGTCTGACCCCATATTTGCAAGTTTGGTTAGAACTGAGTGATCCCGAAGCGGTGGCCCGGCGAGATGGCAGATGCACCATCTCGCCGGGGCCCTGACTCAGTGTTGAGTCGGAAAGACCGGACTCCTTAATGAGTCGGGAATGGATGTTTCTGGTGGGTTGTCAATTTCTCCGCCCACTCCTCAGGCAGATTCTGGACCCAGCCGTTGTAGACCAACGGAATGGGCAACACGCCCTGTCCGCCCATCCCCGCATACTTGGAAACTGTTCCGTCGATCGCGGTGGTACCCGTTGCTGTCAAGAGTACGCTTCCAACGATTGCCGCATCGTACCCACCTTTGGGGTCAACGACGATCATCCTGTTCGAGAATTTGCTGGAGACATAGGCGTAGTATCCGCCACCATGTTTTGCGCCAAATTGGACCCCATGGCAACCTGCGTCACAATCTAATTTTGCCACAACAGTGTCAGTCTTCGTATCGATGACAAGGATTTTTGCTGCCATGGTGTTGGCCACGATCGCATATTTGCCATCCGGACTCACTGGAATTTGAATGGGCAATCCGCCTATTGGAGCGCATACCGCAGCGCTAGCACATAGCGTGTTGTAAACAGGTAAATAGGTAAATTTCTTGGGATCTATTGTGTCTGTGATGCTTAGGTTGAGTAGATTGATTTCTGATTGAACAGTCGGTACTCCATCTGAAATTGTAATGACGCTGATTTTGCTGTCAAGAAAGTTGGCGACATAGTACTTTTTGGAATCGGGCATCATTCCAGTGGCAATGGGAAAATGTCCCACACCTGTGGTCTTGCCGGTGTGGCTTTTGAAAGTATAAACGGTTGTATTCTCTGTATCTGGGTTGGGCGCCACCATCATGTTTCCGTCATGACTCATCCAATGAGCGTGAGGATGGGCCGAATCCGGTTCTCCCGTTATGGGATCAGAAGTGGCCCTGGAAATTTGAACACGCCGATAGGTGGAGGATCTGCTCCCGTTGATGGCCCTACTGGGCGATGAAAGGGAGCAGACAATGGCCAAAAGAACGAGACGGACGCACTCAGCGGTGTTCAAAGCCCAAGT
>JANYBU010000276.1 GCA_025360665.1 Nitrospira sp. | reverse complement strand
GGCCGGGATCTTGATTACGAGCGGTAAAATTAAGGGCAATGTCATTGCGTCGGAAAAGATCAAAATCCTGAAACCAGGAGTCTTGATCGGCAATATCCGCACTCCGGCGATTTCCATTGAAGCGGGAGCGCATTTTCACGGTCGGTCCGATATGGGAGCCAATACGTTGGTCGAGGGCCACAGCGCGCCGAGCGAGAAGATTCATGACCTCGCCGCCCACCGTGGGAGGCTGCGCGCTCCAAACTACTAGTGCGAGCGTACACACAACCAGAAACTATCTTGAGGGGAGGGATAACGTTGTCAGGAGCCATTTCCCTGAATCCTGACGGCTCGTCGATGGCGACGAACGATCCTCCCCTTATTTCCCACGCTCCGCTTTGCTCCGAACTATAGGCTATACGCTCTCCAGCAGGATGCTCAAAAAGGCCGTCCAGCAAGGCCGCAGGCGGAGTAAGAACCGGAAGCGTACCCTCCCCCGGTACGTTGAGGATTCTTGTGAGCTGAGAGCGTTGTCCGTCCCCACCAAGTCGAACTCGCGGAGCTTCTCGTTTCTCGATACTCTCGTGAGGAGGATTCGTCGTCCGGTGTGAACGTCTAGCCTGGTGATCCGTCGTCCTCATACCCGATTAGGACTTCTCACCGACCTGGCGGGCGACTGCATCCAGGAGCTGTTGAAGCTCAAATGGCTTGTTCAGTGTTTCGTGGGCACCCAGCATCTTGGCTACGGAACAGTAATCCAAGTACCTACTTCCTCCTGAAATCGCAATGATTCGTATGTTCGGGAAGTTCCGATGCAGCACTCCAATCATCTCCAGGCCATCCATGTCTGACATGAGAATATCGGTGATCACCACATCAATTGGCTGTGCACAAACCTGGCGCAGGCCCTCATTCCCAGACTGCGCCTCCCAAACCTGGTAGCCGGCTCCTTCGAGTGCCTTGCGGAGGAACTGCAGCACCGGTACCTCATCATCAACGACAAGGACAGAGGCCATCGGGTAGCCGCTTGGACCAGAAGAGTCAGCCGGTGGTGATACCTGGCGGAGGGCTTGGTCCAGATCCGCCGGCATGAACGGCTTCTGAAGTACCACGCTGGCGCCCAGCTCACGGGCTGCACGATACTGCTCGTCTGTTTCTGCTCCGGTTAACCCGATGACGACGGCTTCAGGATCGGTCGCCCGTATCTTCCAGAGAAGCGAAATTCCAGCGGTCTCTGCGAGGTCGAGGCTCAGGATCGTGATGCTCGGATGCGTGGCCTCGAACAGCATCCACCCCATCTGCTCTTCGGTTGCGAGGGTTACCGTATGCCCCAACTGCCGTAACGCGGCGTTGAGCTGCTCAAGCAGGATCGCTTCTTCAGCAATCAGAAGAATCGTTGCCATCAGCTTATGGCAACTCTCGGAACGGGTCGATGGATAAAGAACTCCTCCTGCGGTATTCAAGAGGAGAGGACTTTCTCTGTGGTTTGGAGAATCGTGCTGATCGCCGATTGTTCCACGCCCATCCCGTCACCAGAGTCATATCGAGGACCTCGTACGATGGAAGAAGATGTACCCATGTCGAGTGCGCAACTGACGATGGGCACGTCCTCACCATGAGATTCGCATAACCCATCATTCGAGGGGTCTGTTTACTCGAAGGTTCAGGATGAGCTGGGAGGGAAAACTGTCAATCGGAATGGGAGACCCGCCGTTGTTTCTAGAGAATCCCAAATTCGGCCTCGCTGCGCATCGCCCTTGATGCCAAACCATAGATCAGATTTCCACTCCCCAGAAGTATCCACTAGAAATGAGGAAAGCGGTATCGGCGCTTGGCGGTACTCAACTACCGCCGAATGGAGCTAGTCCGGATGGTGTTTGGCGAACATGGCGGCGACTTGCGCTCGGCGGGTGATTTGAAGCTTCTCAAAGATGTTGGACAGGTAACTTTTGATGGTCTTGTCGCTCAGGCCAAGGGCATCGGCAATTTCCTTGTTGGTCTTCCCGTCGGCCACCAACGGCAAGATCCTCCGCTCTTGGGGAGACAACGTTGTGCTTTTACCGTTGGTGTCCATGGTCGAGAGGGATCGCATGCGAGCGAGCACAGGCCCAGTCACGGCTGGATCGAGAATGGACAGCCCACCGGCTATGGCCTGAATGGCGTGAACCAATGCGGTCCCCCCGATTGTTTTCAGGAGGTACCCCTTGGCACCCGCAAACGTAGTCGACAGCACCGCATTCTCATCCGCGAAAGACGTAAGAAAGACGACATGTGTGCCGGGATATGCCCCCAGAATATCTCGGCAAGCCTCAATGCCGCTGCCATCCGGCAATCGGAGGTCTAGCAGGACAATGTCGGGCCGGAGACGGATCGCCTCGGCAACAGCGGAGGCTACGGAATCAGCCTCACCCACAACCTGAATCGTACCATCTCTGCGAAACAACGTATCCAGGCCCATGCGGACGACCTCATGGTCGTCCACGAGCAGCAAACGGATCGGTTTAACTGCTTGCTCTAGCATGCTAATCCTCCAGCGGGAGTTCGACGAAAATCTGAACCCCTAATCCAGGTTTTGAGACGATCTGAAGATGCGCGCCAAGCTTCTGAGCACGCGCCGTCATATTCTGTAACCCGTGCCCCTGTCCGACAGCTTCCTCAAGATTGAACCCGACACCGTCGTCTCTGATCTCAAGGCGGACGCGCCCGCCTTCCATCTGCAGAGAGACGAGACCGCTTCGGCTTTTTGAATGGCGAAGGCTGTTGCTCATCGCCTCTTGCACAATGTGCAGGATATGAAACGCTCCCAGGGGAGTCAACCGCTGAGCAGCTTCCACAGCCAGATCGAGAGAAAAATGAATCCCCTGCGCACTCTCCATGGTCACGGCCAGCTCGGCCAACTTCGCACAGAACTGTTGCCCGCTGATCTCCTCATGCTTGTCCCACACGATATAAACCCGCACGTCTGAAATGACTCTGTTTAAGCTGGCGACGGCATACTCCAGCTTCTTGTCGGCCTCCCGATGATCTTCGTGAAAGAGATAGCGACATTCCTCAAGGCTCATGCCAATCGCATAGATGGTTTGGATGATATTGTCGTGGAGGTCCTGGGAGAGCTGCTCCCGCTCTTCGAGCATCTTGCGAAGCTGTTCTTCGCTCTTTCGTAAGGCTTCCGCCGCTTGCTTGCGCTCAGTGATGTCCTCCGAGATGCCCAACAGGTATTGTGGCGTGCCGTCGGCGCTGCAGATCGGAATTTTCTTCGTGTGGAGAAACCGCAATCCATTATATTTGGTCTGAATGGGCTCTTCCTGAATATCCAGCAAGCGGCCACTACGCAAGACTTCCCGATCCTTGGCTGTGAAAAAGTCGGCTTCCTCTTTCGGAAAGATGTCGTAGTCGTTCTTGCCCAAGAGTTCATCTCGGCGATAGCCCAGCAACTCTTCCCCCGCCTTATTGAAACGGACGAAACGGAGATCCTTGGCATCCTTCACAAATATCATATTGGGGAGATTTTCAAGTACGGAGGTGATGAAGACCTCTGAGCGGCGCAGGTTTTCCTCAATCAGCTTTTGATCCGTGATGTCGGTCAGGATGCAGTGGGTCCTGAGAAAGTTTCCCTCCAGGTCGCGCTGGACGCGTCCCTCCAGGATGACGGCAATTTCCTCCCCATCCTTTCTCCTGAGCCTGAGATGCTTGGTCGCGCCGCCGTTGCGCTTGAAACTGCCGAATTCGGCAGGAAAAAACTGACGCGCGTCGGGGGGCCAGAAGTCGTCGAAGGGCTTGCCGAGCAGTTCATCAGAGGAGTACCCGAGTAATGTACAGAGCCCTTTGTTGACATCGAGATAACGCCCCTCGATGTCCAGCGATTGATAGGCGATCGGCGCTTCTTCGAACAGGTTCCGAAAGCGCGCTTCGCCTTCTCGTAGCGACGCTTCAGCCTGTTTTCGCTCGGTGATGTCCACCATGATGCCCCGCAGGATTGCGGGACCCAGTTTGTCGGGCTCCACGGTCACAATGTCCTGGAGCCACACGGTTCGCCCATCGGCTGCGATCATCCGGTATTCGAACGAGTACTTGCGTTTTTCCCGCGAAGATGTGCGGCAATATTCCATCACCCAGTCTCGATCGTCCGGGTGTATGTGTGCTTGCCAAAAGTCCGGCTCATCGAGCCAGTGCCACACAGGATAGCCGAGCACCAGTTCTGCTTGGTGGCTGACGAACGAAAACTTCCAGGTCCGCACATTGCATTCCCATACGATGCCCTGGATCGAGTCGATCAACGCGCGCTGCCACAATTCGGCGACACGAAGTGCGGCGTTCGTCGCAGCGAGTTCTTGCGTCCGCTGGGCCACGTGCTGTTCCAAGTCATTGTTCGCCTGCCGTAGCGCCTCTTCCATCTGCTTGTGCTCGGTAATGTCGCGCGCCGCGGCATAAAATATCGGCGGCTCGTGTTCCGGAGCCGGAGTGATCCAGGTCAGCCATCGATAGGACCCGTCCCGGCACCGATACCGATTTTCGAAGTTGATGGCCGGCTGCCCGCGCGAAAGCTTCTCCATAACGTCCTGCGTACGAGCACGGTCATCGGGATGAACGAACTCGATAAAGGGCTTCGAGCACAGCTCTTCTCGGCTGAACCCCAGCGCTCGTTCCCATGCCGGATTGAGCCGCTTGAAATAGCCGTCGCCCCCTGCGATGCAGAGGAGATCCATCGACAGGTCGAAAAATCTGTCGCGCTCGTAATTCACCATGCGAAATTCTCCCTTTACCCGAGCGATATGCTCGCTTGCCCATCCCGCCACTTAACCAGCCGCGAGGCTCACGAGAACGGCCTGCCACCTTCTGAGCACCACCACCTCCCATCCGATCTGCCCCACTAGGGTAAAGTTGAGGATGTTCAGCGGAATCCAGAACAGTCCGGCGAAGAGGCCAATGCATGGCCCCAGCAGCCATCCTGCAGCCGCCACCGGGATCACAGTGAATGCGACCACGACATCGCCTGCCACCTGGCACAGTGGTGCGAATGCCAGCGCATAGTCCGCCGCCGTTCCGAGAACAATGGTGACGGGCATCCATCGACGCTGGTTCATAGGTATCTGTGTCATGGGCGTGAGAACATGCCCCGCCATGGACCGATGGTCCCTCGAAAGGAGGAAGACGCGTTCCCCGAAGAGGGGAAAAGAAACGATGGGAGAGCCGGACGCAATTTTCGCATGGCGGACGAGATCCTTCTCCTGCGTAGGCCCAACACATTGCGGATCGCAAGTCTCTGAATAGAGAGTGGAAGTACGTTATACAGGTATTTTGTCAAGGATCGCCACCGTTCCCCGTAAATACTCGACAGCCTTCTTCCCTTCTCATCACGCCAGGGAGGGTACCTGGTACATTCTGAACTATCCGAAGAAGTTCAATCCTTATTCTTGGGTAGCGGTGGGGCAGGTCAGGAGCGACTGACCTGAGGCGCAGAGTATTGCCCAGGCGGTCGTTGATCTGCCCCTCACCCAATAGACCTATTCACTGACAGGCTAGGCCTTTCTGTATTCAGCGGGGACGAATGTGCCGACGGAGCGGCATTCTTTGCCGGGCAACCGGTGCTCAGATTCCAAGGAAGAGACAGATCATGGGATTTTCTAGAACTTCCACCTCTGTTGTGCGCGGCACGAAAGTTGAGAATGCTTTGCCTGACCTTGGAGCGTAGAGGAGTCCGTCGTGCATGAACTGAGGATACGATGATCAGTATGTCCAGTCTGTGGGAATTTTTAAGTCGTGATGCCTCCTTCTTTGGAGGGCCCCAAAGCCCGATGCTGAGCTGGCTCGGGTCTTTTGGAATCGTGCTCTTCTTTCTCTGGCATGTCATACGGTTGAGGAGGGAAGTGTCCGGTGCGCAACGGCCGTTCGATCGCGTACGCCCGATGCTGATCGCCCTCGCGAACGAGCGCGGAGACGTCGATCGTGAGCGATTCACAAGTCATGCGCTGGTGGGATTCGCGCCTCCGGCTGGTCAGACCGCATCCTCCCCCACGCGTATTGACTGTGATGACCTGAACACCCTCGAAGCGGCTATGCAGAAAGAACCCATGTTTCGGCAGCCCTGGGCGCAATTCCGCAAGACCCTGATTCTGCAGCATGTCCCGTGGTTCGTCGAACCGCACATTTTCAGTACGCGCCGCGCGGAAGATATCTTTACGCAGGACACGCTCATGAGCCATCGCGTGAATCTGGCCTTCTACAGCCAACTTCCTTCCCTGGTAACCGGAATCGGGTTGCTGTTGACATTCCTGGCCTTGTTTATCGGCCTCAGTAGACTCCACGCCGACGGACATGAGATTGTCGGGATTCAGGGGCTCATCAACGGGCTAGCCGGAAAGTTCCTGACGTCCATCGTCGGACTTATTGCCGCCAATCTGTTCACACTCATCGAAAAGCCGACGGTCTTTCGGCTCATGAACGCGCACCATTCGTTCCTCGGTCTCATCGACAAACTTTTTCCCCCAAAGACCATGGAGCAGATGTTGGAGCAACTCACGCCGATGCACAGCGGCCGACAGGCCTCCGGCGGGGAAATCAGGGAACGGCTCGGAGGCATGGGCACTGACAGCCTGGCAGCGCCCATTGCCGAGCTGACCTCGGCGGTTCGATCCTTGACGAAATGGAAGCAGGACGAGCAGACAGCGGCGCACCGCATGACGATCGAACTGCCACGAGCCCTCCGTGAAGAATTCACGGCTCCGATGAAGATACTGAACGACTCGATTCATGACCTCACCGCCTCGCTAAAAGAGATGCACATACATCGTATGCAGGCGACGACGACGCTCGATGAACTCATGAGCCGCCTGACGGACAGGCTCGCTGAACAGCGGATATCGTCCGACATCGCACCCTCTGAAGGGCGCCGCTTTTGGCCAAAACGATCGATGGTGTCCACGCAACGGCCTACCGCATGAGGCACGCGACTCCACAAGGCGCAGGCGCCTCCCACACAACGATCGGCATCACCGATCTCATGACCTCGCTCGCAATTGTATTTATCTTGCTCTTCGCGGCGCAAATCACCAACACCTCCTCCGCGGCACAGTCCGAACTGCAAGAAAACAAAGAAAACGTGCAGACAGCGCTACGTGACCACATTCAGCACTTGGGTCTTTCACTCGATGCGGATCCCCGAGACCCGCTCGCGCTCTTGATCGTGGTCCCGGAAAACCTCCTCACATTCGAGCTTGGGAAAAGCACGCTGTCGTCTACTGCGGATCAATTTCTTGCGGAAGCGTTGCCCTTCTATGTGGGGGCATTGTGTGGGCCGCTGCGCGACAAGATCCATTCCCTCGCGATCGAAGGACACACCGATGATCAGGGCAGCGATGCGTTTAATTTGAAATTGAGTCAGGAACGGTCGCTGGCGGTGATGGTGAAGGGGCTGGAGGTCATTCAAGCCGCAGAACCGGCTTCGTACCAGTGCTTTCAAGAAATCACCTCAGCGGCCGGGCGCGGCAGACAAGACTTGATTTATGACTCAACTGCCATGGTGAACCGCGAAAAAAGCCGCCGGGTGATCTTCAAAATTCGCCTCCGCTCTGCCGAGCAACGGCAGCTGCTAGAACAATCAGCTAAGACTCTTTGATCTTTCATCTCGTCACTGTACTTGTCTTTCAAAGCGTCAAGCCTGATGCTTGAAACCACGACACTGAGCACCAGAACACTTTCTCCCTCCATTGACCGAGCCCTGTGAAGGTCGCGCCGGGAGAGACGGGTCTGCAAGACCACTAGCGAGAAGGCGTCTCTCGATTGAGATCTCACAGGGTGTGGTAGAGTGAAGCCGGGCGGCGAGATGTTCAGTACCGGAGGCTCCTGTGAGATCAACGAACTTTGCTCCTCTCGACCTTTCCGATTACGAGATCTCGCCTGAACAGGGTTTTCTCCCACAAGACCCCCTTGGCCATCTGCCCGACTCCCCCACGCTCAACGATCTTGGGCACGAGCTTCCGAAATTGCTGAGCGCTCGGACAGTCCGGCGGTTCATCGACGAGCAACGCCAACTGCTCCCCTCCATCCCTTCAACGTGGCGCACAGAAGACTATCGGGCCGCGATGCGGACTCTTTCGTTCGCTGGGCATGCCTACGTGTGGGAAGTGCCGGACCAACCGATTGCGACGTTGCCACCACAATTGGCGAAACCCTGGCACGAGGTTGCGCAGCAGCTTAGCCGGCCTCCAGTTCTCTCTTACGCGTCCTATGCGCTCGATAACTGGCGGCGACTCGACCGAGCTAAGCCGATTCAGCTCGACAACATTGTGCTACTCCAAAATTTTCTCGGCGGTTTGGATGAAGAGTGGTTTGTCGTGGTCCACATCCAGATCGAGCAGGAAGCGGGACCAGGGCTGGCTGGACTCCTACGATCGATGAATGGTGTGGCCCTAGACAAGGAGGACGAGGTCTTGCTTGGGCTTAAATCCTTGGCGTTGGCCCAAACGGCGATGCGCAACACGTTGCTCAGGATGAAAGAACGCTGCGATCCCTATGTGTACTACAACCGCGTACGGCCCTACATCCACGGCTGGAAGAACAG
>JANYBU010000355.1 GCA_025360665.1 Nitrospira sp. | reverse complement strand
TCGTCGTTCGTAGGCCTCATCAAGATAGACGAGCATGACCACGCCCGTCTCTGCCGCCACGCCGGCCAGGGCGATGATGCCGACCCAGACCGCCACGCTCAAGTTGTAGCCCAGATAGTCGAGATACCAGATGGCCCCGATCGCGGCGAAGGGAACGGACAGGAGCACGATGAGGGATTTCGCCAGCGAACCGAAGTTGAGATAGAGCAGCAAGAGAATGATCCCAATGGTGACGGGGACGACCAGCTTTAACCGCTCTTCGGCTCGCACCAGATGCTCATATTGACCGGCCCAGACCAGCCGATACCCAGAAGGTAATGTCACTCGGTCTCGGACCGCGCGTTGGGCGTCTTCAACATAGCCGCGCAGATCGCGTCCACTGACCGCGACCGAAACCAACCCGGCCAGCGCTCCCGCCTCATCCGCGATCGACGGCGGCCCTTGCGTGATGACGAGATCTGCAATTTGTCCGAGCGGAATCTGCGCCCCGCTCGGCGTGGGAATCAGCACCCTCTTGAGCCGATCAGGGTCATCGCGCAGTTCTCGCTGGTAGCGCACATTGACTGGATACCGCTCCCGCCCTTCGACCATGGTCGTCACGGTTTCTCCCCCAATGGCCGAGGTGATCACCGCTTGCACGTCTCCCACCGTCAGACCATAACGGGCTGCTTCGCGTCGGTTCACAATCAGGTCGAGGTAATACCCTTCATTCAGCCGTTCGGCAAAGGCGCTTTTCGTGCCTGGCACATTTGCCAAGACTTGCTCGATCTCCAAGCCGATTTTCTCAATGATCTTCAGATCCGGCCCCAGGACTTTGATGCCGACCGGGCTGCGCACGCCGGTCGTGATCATCTCGGTGCGCGTCTGAATCGGCATCCACCAGATGTTTGGAAATCCAGGAATGCGCAGCTTGGCATCCATCTCATCCAATAACCGATCCCAGGTCATGCCAGGCCGCCATTGCGCTTCCGGTTTGAGGGTGACCGTGATCTCGGCCATTCCGACAAAGGCCGGATCGGTGGCCGTCGGGGCCTTCCCCATTTTGCCGAACACTCGTTCCACTTCAGGGAAGGTCGTGAGCAACTGATCCTGGACCTGCAAGATCTTGGCTGATTCAGGGATCGAGAGACCGGGGACAGTGGTCGGCATGTAGAGGATGGTCCCCTCGTTCAGCGGCGGCATGAATTCCGCGCCGAGGCGGGAAAAGATCGGCACCGTGAATCCCACGACCACCACCGCCAGTCCAAGCGTCAGCCACCGGACGCGCAACGCGCCGGAGAGGATGGGCCGATACAGCGCGATCAGCAGCCAGTTCAACGGATTCTTGGCCTCCGCTCGGATCCGCCCACGGATAAAGAGGACCATCAATACAGGAGCCAACGTCACCGAGAGCGCGGTAGAAAAGAGCATGGCAAACGTCTTGGTGTAGGCCAGCGGCGTGAACAGCCTCCCCTCCTGCGATTCCAGCGCGAAGATCGGCAGGAATGCCACGGCGATCACCAGCAATGAGAAGAACAAGGGACGTCCGACTTCTTTGGCCGCCGCGATGATGGTCTCGATCCGGTCTGCATTCGGTGCTTGTTCCAACCGCTTATGCGCGTTCTCCACCATGACGATGGCCGCATCCACCATCGCGCCGATGGCAATGGCGATCCCACCGAGCGACATGATGCTGGACGTGATATTCAAGTAGGCCATCGGGATAAAGGCGAGCAGCACGGCCACGGGCAGGATGAGAATAGCCACCAGGGCGCTGCGCAGGTGAAACAGAAAGACCACCGCGACCAGGCTGACGATGATGCTCTCTTCCACGAGCTTCTCGCGGAGCACGGCAATGGCCCGGTGAATGAGATCAGACCGGTCATAGGTGGGAACGATATGGACGCCCTTCGGCAGGGCCGGTGTGATCTCTGCCAGCTTTGATTTGATCCGTTCAATCACGGCAAGCGCGTTCTCTCCGGCCCGCATGATCACGATGCCTCCGACCGTCTGGCCCTTGCCGTCCAACTCGGCAACGCCCCGACGCTGGTCCGGCCCGACGTGGACATGGGCGATATCCCGAATCAAGATGGGCGTGCCGCGTCCATCTGTCCCGACGGGGATCATCTCAATATCCTCAATCGAACGCAGGTAGCCTCTCGCTCGAATCACGTATTCCGTGCCGGCCATTTCTAAGACACGGCCGCTCACCTCCGCATTGCTATTCCGAACCGCGTCGATGATCGTCTTGATCGGTAACCGGTAGGCGGCCAACGTGTTCGGGTCCACTTCGATTTGATACTGCTTGACGAACCCGCCGACCGCCGACACTTCTGCCACGCCTGGCACACTTTCCAGTTGGAAGCGCAGGTACCAATCCTGAAGGCTGCGGAGCTGCGCCAGGTCATGTGCGCCAGACTCATCCACCAGTGCATACTGATACACCCACCCGACGCCGGTCGCGTCAGGACCTAGAGTCGGTGCGACTCCGGAGGGCAACTTCCCAGTCAGCTTCTGCATGTATTCCAGCACACGACTCCTTGCCCAGTACAAGTCCGTCCGGTCTTCGAAGATCACATACACATAGGAGACCCCGTATTCTGAGACCCCCCGCACTCGTTTGACTTTCGGACCGGCAAGCAGAGACGTGACGATCGGATACGTGATCTGGTCTTCAATCAACGTGGGACTGCGCCCCTCCCACTCGGTGTAAATGATCACCTGGACATCGGACAGATCCGGGATCGCATCCAGCGGAACCTGAAATCCAGCCCACAGGCCGCCGGTTGCCAACAGCACCACACACAGGATGACCAGAATTGGATTGCGGGCGCTTCCTTCAATGAGTCGTGCGATCATGACGGATTACATGCCTCCCCCGGCGACCGAGAACTGAAACTTTTCGGCGATGGGCGGTCGCCCTGGTACCGTCATGTTGACCGTCACCATCCAGGTGCCACCCATGCCGAACAGCACAGTACCTTCGTAGAGCCCGTCCTTGGTGTGGCGAGCCGTCACCTTGGAATCGGTCATGCCCGGCATCGGCATCGTATAGACGAACACAACTTGCGCATCGGTCACTGGCTTGCCGGCCTGATCTGTGAGCGTGAGCTTGAGCAGCACGTTGCCGGCCTTAGGTTTGTCCGGCACCGTCGTCAACGTGAGGGAGAAGCCGTTCATCTGACGGGTCTCTGGACCGGATGGTCCTTTCATCCCTTCCATCTTGCCCTCGTGCGCACCGCGCATCTGCCAATCGCCCATGCCGATCCGGCCCATCATGGCCTGCATGCTCGACGCTGAGGCCAACTTACTCTCTGCGTCCAACAGGAAATTGGCCGAGGTCACGATACGGTCTCCTTCTTTGAGTCCTTCCAGCACTTCCACGTCATCCTGACTACGACGCCCAAGCTTGACCGGATACGGCGCGTAGGCTCCTTCGCCACGATCCAGGAACACGAGTTGGCGAAGTCCGGTGTCCAGCACAGCTTCCTTGGGCACAACCAACGCCCTCGCCGCATCGGCCCGCAAGGTGACGGTTCCGAACATGCCCGGCTTCAGTCTCAGCCCAGGATTTGGCATTTCCACCCGCACGCGCACCGTGCGGGCCTCGGTATTCAGGGTGGTATAAATGTATGAAACCGTGCCCTCAAACGTTTCTCCCGGATACGCGGCGAACGTGACTGAAGCCTGCTGGTTGAGTGTCACCGCCGCGACCTCTGACTCATAGATGTCGGCAGAGATCCAGACCGTGGAGAGATCCGCCACCTCATAGAGTGTCGTGCCTGGTTCCACATATTTCCCTGGCACGGCCTCTCGCTTCAGAACAGTCCCGGAGGACGGGGCATAGACCGTGAGCACTGGCTCCGCTGCACCTCGACGTGCCAGCGTGGCCATTTGTGCATCGGTCACGTCCCACAATCGAAGGCGTTCCCGTGCACTGCTCACGAGGGACACCGCGTTGGCTTTGACTTCAGCGAGAGGACTGGTAGCCAGTTGAGCCTGAGTTTTCACGGCGAGGAGATACTCGTCCTGCGTGGCCAGGAGGTCCGGCGAGTAGAAGGTGAAAAGGGGTTCGCCTTTGCGTACGGGGCGACCGATCGAATCGACAAAAACCTCTCGCACCCACCCGGAGGTTTTCAATGTGACCTGACTAAAGCCACGTTCGTCGTAGCCGACCGTGCCGACTGCGCGAATCTCTTGCCCTAATAGCACGACGCTGGCCGGCGCGCTTCGGACCCCGATCAGCTGTCTCATCACAGCCGGAATCACCACAGCCCCGGACGGCGCCGCAGACATGCCTGGCATGCCCGCCATAGGTTTCTCACCGGCCGGAGCCATCTTGTTCATGTCCATCTGCGTCTTGGGCATACCCTTCATCTCTGCCGTTCCACTCGCCAGATCTGAAGATGCTGCAACGCCCCCTGTTCCCATAGTCATACCGACAATAGAACCCATCATTCCGTGAGCGCTAAAGAAGCCGGCGGCGACTCCGGCTATCGCACCGATCGCCACGACGCCGATCACGAAACTTTTTCTGTATGTCTGCTGGTTCATGTGTTCCTCCTTGATGATTGCGTTAGCTCTGCCGATCAAGCGTGATGCCGACAACCTGCTCAAGTTCAGCCAGTCGATGCTGGCGATCCACGAGGGCCGTGAAATACTCAAGCTGAAATCCTCGCCAGGCCTTCTGCGCGTCAATCAGCTCCAGAAACCCGGCTTTGCCCGCGCGATACCCGACGCGCGCCGCTTCCAGGCTCTGCTCGGCCTGTGGCAAGATGGTGGTGCGGTACAACGTGGCCACCTGGTCAGTCGCCTTGAGCTTGGCCAGCAGGTCGTTGATCTGAAACCGGGTCAAGTTTTCTAAGGTATGTTGCTCCGCCCGCGCGACCGCGACCGCCGCTGCGGCCTCCTGCACGCCCGCGTCGTACTTCGGCTTGGTCCAAAACGCGAACGGGATGCTCATCGACACGTAGGCGCCGAATCCATCGTTGGCCTGATAGTTTTGAAAGCGCTGAAACGCCACGTTGAAGTCCGGGTAGTACTGACGCTGGGCCAACGCGTGGGACTGCTCGTTCCGCTGCACTGCGAGCTCGGCGGCTTTGATCTCCGGCCTGTCGTTTAACGCGAAATGATGCAGATCACTGCTGGGCGTCTCGAGTGGGAGTTGTGCGGGTTCTTGCGCAAGGCCCAAGCGGAATGCGGGATCTCGATCAAGCAGCGTATTCAGCATCGCCTCGGCGGTTTCCCGACGCTGTTCCAGAACGGGAAGATGTTGGAACAGCAGGGACAACTCGACGTGGGCCTTGAGAACATCGGCCTGGCTTCCCATGCCTGCACGGAACTTTGCGTTCGCAATCTCCACAAACTGTCTGAACAGCTCCACCTGTTCATGATGAATCTGGCGTGCCTTCTGCGCGAGAAACAAATCGTAGTAGGCCTGCTTCAGGCGGGCGACCAGTTCCCGTTCCTTCGCACGGACCGCCTGCTCGGTCATATCGGCCGAACGACTCGCCACGTTGCCTTTGAGCGCGAGTTTTCCGGGAAAGGGAAGATTCTGCGAGAGACCGAAGATATTGTTCTGCGCCTGCGTGACATTGAAGCTCTGCGGGAAATTCCACAGCTGGAGGGACAGGATTGGGTCATCCAATGACCGTGCCGGCGTAATCCGATTCGTGACGGCTTCCCATTGCTTGCGTGCCGCCACAAGCTCGGGATTCCGAGCCAAGACCTCGTGGATCAATTCCGGAAGCACCAGCTTGTTGCGCGGCACAGAGTCGGTATCCTGTGCCCTCGACAGTCCGCTGCTGAAGAACATCACCAGCACTGACGCGACCATCACACACTGACGTCGTCTATTCCGTCTCATAGCAATGACCTCCCAGAGTTCCCACGCGTTCGAAGCCCGGTCTGCGCTCTGGTCATACGTGGCCAAGAGAACTAGACGATAGGCCGGACGCTGAAACCGAGCGTCGAACGGCGCACATGATGGCACAGGAGCGATTACGAGGTATGGGAGGGGAAGATCAGATGCGAAACACGGAAATCTTGAGCAGGAGATCCTGGGGAGGAGCGACTGTGGGATGATCGGAGAAGCGGCTGCTGTGTGCGGTGAGGATGACAACAAGTGCTAACGTGGCAGTGTCTTCAGAACAGATCGTCTGACAGTCACTGTTGAGGTGGAGCTTATCGGCAGACTGCACGCCGAGCGTCTTAAACGCATCGCAGAACTGATAGACCGGTTGTTCATCTGGAGTCGAACAGCCATTGCCCATTGGAGCGGTCGTGACGCCATTCACCGGCAGGAGGCAGGCATAGGCATTAAAGCTCAACGCGAAAAAGAGCACGACGAGTGTGCAGGCTAGAACCGAAGGGAAGCGATGGGAATGTACTCGCATACCGTCAGTTTATCCCTCTCCATCCCAGCCGTCAACAATGCACCTCATACACTTTTGACTCCACCACATCAAACGGAACGGATCCAAACAGATACTCGCCCAACCACTCATACCGACTAGCCTGAACTTTGAAGTATCACTCATCAGAGATTCCCCGATACATCTCAACCCGACGTTCATCAGAAGAATAAACCACTTGCATGGAATTAAGCACAACAGCGCGCTAGCGATTTCCCATCGAAAGCCTGCTCTCTAGAGGGTTCGTGTTCAGAACCACGCCCGCACGCCCACGACGAATCGAATCTGACTCGGGTTTCCAGCCTCTTGGCGCACGAGGGTAGCAGTCTCGCCAAAGCTCCGGTCGAGGGAGAAGCCGACATAGGGAGCCACCTCGCGCCGGATTTCATAGCGCAGTCGTACCCCGAATTCCAGGTTATTGAGACCCGAGCCGGTCGTGAACT
>JANYBU010000321.1 GCA_025360665.1 Nitrospira sp. | reverse complement strand
GCATCGGCCGTTCCTCGGCATCCAGTACCGGCCAAATAGCATACGACCAATAGGGGGGATGAGGATCAACAGGCTCCAAGTTCGTGTGGATTTCACTTTTCGCTGTATGGTACACGCGGTGTAGTGCAGCGAGGCATGGGTTCAGTGGACCCCTCCGTCAAGACACTCATGCCTCGAGTTTAAGAGGGTAACCGGTTACATGCAGCGGAACGGCGCTGCCCCGGTGTTCTCTTTCTTGTGGTGTGTCTGGGGGCGTGCTTGCGGTCTCACCGAAGTGATCCACAATCCGTGCTCCGCCTCCACTCGCGGTCCGGTAGACTTCGTCCGGTGTCACGTAATCCAACGACTGATGTCGTCGTTCTGTGTTGTAAAATACGAAGTATTCCATCAGTCCAGCCCGCAATTCCGGCAGCGTGGCGTACCCTCGCAGATAGACGTCTTCGTACTTGACGCTCCGCCAGAGCCGCTCCACGAAGATGTTGTCCAAGGCCCGCCCGCGCCCATCCATGCTGATGGCGATGCCGTGTGCCGTGAGCACCCCGGTGAACGCCGCTGAGGTGAACTGGCAACCCTGATCGGTGTTGAAGATCTCGGGGGTACCGTAGATCTGCAAGGCGTACTCCAGACTCTCCACGCAGAACCCGTGATCCAGGGTATTCGATATTCGCCAGGCCAGCACTTTGCGCGAGTACCAGTCGATCACGGCCACCAGGTACACAAATCCACGCGCGAGGCGGATGTACGTAATATCCGTACTCCAGACCTGGTTGGGCCGTGTCACCACCACGCCTCGAAGCAAGTACGGATGCACCGTGTGCTGCGGATATGGGCGACTGGTATTCGGCCCCGGTGCCATGCCCGCAAGACCCAGTACGCCCATCAAGCGCTGGACCCGCTTGCGGTTGATCGGGTGCCCGATCCCGCGCAGGTACTGCCGAATCTTGCGGCTGCCGTAAAATGGGTGCCGGGTGTATTCCGCGTCAATCAGTCCCAGCAATATCCATTCCTGCTCGTCCGGTGTGGCGACTGGGTGTGGCGCATAGAGCGTGGAACGCGTCACCCCGGTCAGGGCACATTGCCGGGTCAGTGCCAGTGGTTCTTGGGGGCTCACCCAGTCTGTCCGCGCGGCTACAGGCATATCCCAGACTTTTTTTTAAGCCAGTCCAGTTCCATCTTGAGTCGCCCGATCTCGGAGTAGAGCCGCTCCGGACTCGCCGACGGGTCAACTGGTTTCGGACCGCGCTTGGCGTCGAAGAGGTCTGCGGCCTGTTCGGGCAGTTCCTTCTTCCACTGCCCCACTTGGGTCGGATGGACCCCGTATTCCTGGGCAATCTCGTTCACCGTCTTGACCGCTCGGATTGCCTCCAGTGCCACCTTGGCCTTGAACGCCCCACTGAAATGCTTGCGCGTACGTGCACGCATGACCTGCTCCTTTGTACAGCAGGCTACCACCTTAAACTACTGTCCGGAAATTGGGGTCCACTATAGTTCACGTATGTTGCCATTGTACGTGTGCAGGATTTTCTCATGCGAATTCTCGAAGGAATGATGGCGGGGAAAATTGTTCTGGAGTCTGTTTCAAGATCAATAGATAGCGATAAGGCGAAATTGTTAAGATCGCTCAAGAAATACACCGATAGCGATCAGTCCGAGTAAATTCTGCTACCACTCTGCTACCGGAACAGGCCAAGCCATCCCGATCCATCAAGAGGATGGTTCTTCCGATTCGTCAGCTTTACCTTGGGTTAGCTCTGCGTGGGTCGTGTCAGGCAGCTCTGAATCGAGTTTGTAAACCGCAGGTTGGCCAGATATCTGGCGTGGCCGTTGGTGGGTGATCTCCACTGCGCGCAACCTTCTAACCCGCCCACCCACTGGCACGCCAAGACGTGCCATTAACCCGAGCGAGGGCCTTCAGGCTCGCGCGTTGCGCGAGCACAGAGACCACCCCCAATGACCTCGCCTGCTCCTGTTCTTCCACGCTCGCATCCCCCGTTTCACGGGAGGGTCACCTGGTCGATCCTCGACTGCGCGCGTCGAACGAGCACATTCCTATCGTGCGCGTTCCGCGAGCAAGAGGACGACCAGGCGACCCTCCCCCTCTTGTTTGACTTCATCTCTCCCCTCTCTCTACAATCTTTCCGTGGCATCGCAATTCGTTCATCTCCATCTCCATACCCAGTTCAGTCTCCTGGACGGCGCGAATCAAATCGAGCCGCTGGTCCAGCAGATCAAAGCTTTTGGTCAACCTGCTGTGGCCATGACCGACCATGGCAACATGTTCGGGGCCATCGAGTTCTACCGCAAAGCCAAAGATGCAGGCATCAAACCCATCATCGGCTGCGAAGCCTACATGGCGCCTGGTAGTCGCTTAGCTGCCAAAGACAGCGGCCTCGCCAACAACGACTACTATCACCTGATCCTCCTAGCTCGAAATCTGACAGGCTATCAGAATCTGATCAAGCTAGTCAGTAAGGCATACCTTGAAGGCTTCTACTATAAGCCACGGATGGATAAGGAAATTCTGAAAGAGCACCATGAGGGGCTGATTGCACTGTCCGGCTGCTTGAGCGGCGAGATCCCCTACCTCATTGGCCAGAAGGACATGGATGGCGCTATGGCTGTAGCCGGGGAGTTTCAGGAAATATTCGGAAAGGAACACTTCTATCTTGAGGTGCAGGCGAACGGGTTGGACCACCAGCGAGTCGCGAATAGCGGCCTCCTCGAGATCGCCAAGAAAATGGACATCCCTCTGACCGGCACCAACGATTGCCACTATCTCAAGAAAGAAGATTTCCGCCCGCATGAGCTGATGCTCTGCCTGCAGACCGGCAAGACAATCAGCGACCCGAATCGCATGAAGTTCGATACGGATCAGCTCTATGTGAAATCGACAGAAGAAGTCTCCGCCGCCTTCATTGAGTTCCCCGATGCCGTCGCCAATACCTGTCGGATTGCGGACAACTGTGACCTCCAACTGGCGCTGAATAAGACGCATCTCCCGCAATACAAAGTTCCCGAAGGTTTCACGCGGGAAACCTATCTGGAGCGCCTGGCGCTGGAGGGATTGGCGACCAGATTGAAGGATCGGCCCAGCCAAATTCTTCCGGCCACCTATGATCTTCGCCTGCGCGAAGAACTGACGATCATCTGTTCGATGGGGTTCGCCGGCTATTTCCTCATCGTGTGGGACATCATCAAGTTTGCCCGCTCGCGCCACATTCCGGTCGGACCGGGGCGAGGCTCCGCCGCCGGAAGTCTCGTCGCCTATGCGCTGCGTATCACGGACCTCGATCCCCTCGTCTACACGCTCTTGTTCGAACGGTTCCTGAATCCCGAGCGCGTGTCCCTCCCCGATATCGACATGGACTTCTGCATGGAACGCCGGGGCGAGGTCATCAACTATGTGGTCGACAAGTACGGCAAGGACCATGTAGCCCAGATCATTACGTTCGGGACGCTCGGGGCGAAAGCCGCGATCCGGGATGTGGGCCGTGTGCTGGAAATTCCCTATGCCGAAGTCGATCGCGTGGCCAAGCTCGTACCCAATCAGCTCAATATCACGCTCCAGCAGGCCCTCGATCAAGAACCAAAACTGCGCGATCTCGTCGAGACCGATACGCGCGTGAAAGAGCTGATGGGCATCGCCCGCTCCCTCGAAGGTCTCGCCCGGCACGCCTCGACTCACGCAGCCGGCGTGGTGATTTCGGAAGGGCCCCTTACGGACCACGTGCCGCTCTACAAAGGAGCCAATGACGAAATTGTCACCCAATATTCGATGGGAGACGTCGAAAAGATCGGGCTCGTCAAATTCGATTTCCTGGGTCTCAAAACCCTCACGATGATCAAACGCGCCGAGAATCTGATCAATGAGAGGCATCCCGGCGATCCACCGTTGGTCATGGAGCAGGTGCCGTTCGACGACCCCAAGACCTTTGCCCTCCTCTCCTCAGGAAAGACGATCGGCCTCTTCCAGTTGGAAAGCTCCGGGATGCGCGACCTTCTGACCGGCCTAAAACCGGACCGCTTTGAGGACATCATCGCCATCATCGCGCTCTATCGCCCTGGCCCAATGGATCTGATTCCCGACTTCATCAAACGAAAACAGGGCAAGATCCCGATCGCCTACGAAGTCCCTGAACTCGAACCGATCCTGAAAGACACCTACGGGGTCATCGTCTATCAGGAACAGGTGATGGCGATTGCCAACAAGGTGGCGGGCTTCTCGCTCGGCCAAGCCGACATTCTCCGGCGCGCGATGGGCAAGAAGAAGCCGGAGGAGATGGAGAAGCTGCGCGCGCAGTTCTTGGCCGGTGCCAAGACGAACACGATTCCCGACAGGAAAGCGGAAAAACTCTACGAACTGATCCAGAAGTTTGCAGGCTACGGGTTCAACAAGTCGCACGCCGCGGCCTATGCCGTCGTCTGCTACCAAACCGGCTATTTGAAGGCCCACTATCCGACCGAGTTCATGGCAGCCCTGATGACCACCGACATGGGCAATGCCGACAAGATCGTCGGCTACTTCACGGAATGCCGCGACCTCAACATCAAGGTCCTGCCTCCGGACGTCAACGAAAGCCATAAGAACTTTACCGTGGTGGATCGCGCAATCCGGTTCGGCCTGGCGGCAATCAAGAATGTCGGCGAAGGTGCCGTCGAATCGATCATCGAGATTCGGAATAATACCGGCCCCTTCAAATCCTTCTTTGAGTTTTGTCGCCGCGTCGATCTCCACAAAGTCAATAAGCGCATGCTCGAAGGGCTGATCAAGACCGGCGCGTTTGACTCGACCGGCGCGAAACGTTCTCAACTGGCGGCGGTCCTGGATCAAGCCGTCGAAGACGGTGCGGCTGCGCAGCGCGAACGGGATCTGGGGCAGACCAATATTTTCGGTGACGACCTGAGTGGACAAGATTCTGCAGAACATCTGGCCGCGCCACCGCTTCCCAACATTCCGGAATGGGACCAGAGCGAGCGGTTGAAACACGAACGGGAGCTGACCGGCTTCTATATTTCCTCCCATCCACTGGCGCGTTATGAAGCCACCATCCAAGCGCTTGCCACGGCCTCGACCATTAGCCTTCCAGAATTGTCGGACGGTCGGGAAGTGAAACTTTGTGGAATCATTACAACCGTCAAAAGCATGCTGACCAAGAAGGGCGACCGGATGGCCTATCTCACCCTGGAAGACCTCTTGGGCGTGGTGGAGGTCATCGTCTTTCCGGATCTTTACAAGAATGCCGCCGACCTCATTGTGCCGGAACGCCTCGTGCGCATCACGGGCACGGTGGACCGGGGAGATAAAGGCACGAAGATTCGAGGGAGCAAAATCGAGCCGCTCGCCGAGGTGCAAGCGCAGACGATCAAGCGGGTCCACATTCGACTAACCGACTACCCCGGCGTGACGGAACAGTTACCGCGCCTCCGCGAGATCTTTCAACATCACCCAGGAAGTACGACGGTGTCTCTCACTTTGCGGGTGGATTCAGTCCTGGAAGCCGAGACGGGCCCCCTTCCTCACCTCACTATCACCCCCAGCGAACGCTTTGTGGCAGACGTTGAAGAAATGCTAGGCAAAGGGGCCATTTTTCTGCTATCCTGACCGCTCAGTTAAGACCGTTATGTAGTTCATTTGGTTTGTTTTGTTTATTTGGTTCATCTGGTTAGTTTCGTTCAACCAAAAAACCAAACAAACCAGATAAACAAAACAAACCAGTTCACTATGCGCGATTACCTCGAGTTTGAAAAGCCGATCCGCGAGATCGAAGAAAAGATCGAAAAACTCGCGGCCGCTCCTACCGGGAAATCGACTCCCCAGGACGAAATCCGCAAACTGCGGATGAAGCTGGCCCAGGTCGAACATACGCTCTACAGCAAACTGACTCCCTGGCAGCGAACGCAACTCGCCCGGCACCCCCAACGACCCAGCACCCTCGATTACATCAGTTATCTATTCAGGGACTTTCTTGAGCTTCATGGGGACCGCTCGTTTGGTGATGATCGAGCCATCGTCGGAGGCTTCGCCCGATTCAACGACCGGTCGATCATGGTCATTGGCCATCAAAAAGGGAAAACCCTCAAAGAACGGATGCAACGGAACTTCGGGATGCCGAACCCCGAAGGCTATCGAAAAGCCCTGCGCCTCATGAGGATGGCCGAGAAGTTTGGGCGCCCGATCGTGACCTTTATCGACACGCCGGGCGCCTACCCCGGCATCGGGGCGGAAGAGCGCGGCCAGGCTGAAGCCATCGCTCGCAATCTGTTTGTGATGTCCCGGCTCGCAGTCCCAATTATTTCCATCGTCATCGGTGAAGGCGGCAGCGGCGGTGCACTCGCATTGGGCGTCTCAGATCGCGTCCTCATGTTGGAACATGGGGTCTATTCGGTGATTTCGCCGGAAGGCTGCGCCGCGATCCTGTGGGATGATCCAGCTAAAGTTCCCGATGCCGCCTCCGCGCTGAAGATGACGGCGAAAGACCTCGTCGATCTCCATATCGTCGATGAAGTGATTCCGGAACCGCTTGGCGGCGCCCATCGAGACCCCAATGCCATCACCGAGCGGGTCGCCAAAGCCCTCAGTAACCAACTCGCCCAGCTCAACGACCTTTCCCTCCCTCAGTTGCTGACTCAACGCGACCAGAAATACCGATCCATCGGAGCCGTCAAAGGGCTTGTCGTTTCTCCTCAATAAATTTCTCGACCATCCGCGACGCTGCTCTCAGGACGTTCCTGGCACCGTCGTCTCTCTTTTGTCTAAGGAATTGACGATGTATTCATTGGGCCATTGACGATTAGCGGAATCTTCCAATGAAACAATGATTCAATGCACAAATCGTCAATCGTCCTGCGAGATACATCTCACGTTTCACGCCTCACGTTTTCCACTCTCTCTGAGCCAGGCAATAGCCCCGGCGCCCGCCGCTCGTCCCGTGGCGAAACAGGCACTCAGAAGATAGCCTCCGGTCGGCGCCTCCCAATCCAACATTTCTCCCGCGCAAAACAGGCCAGGCAGCGCCCGGATCATCAGCCGTGAATCTAGCGCTTCGAATGGAACCCCACCGGCCGTGCTGATCGCTTCCTCCAGCGGGCGCGGCGCGATGAGTCGCAGTGGCAACGCTTTAATCGCAGCAGCCAGACGAGTCGGGTCTGTAAAATCTTCCTTCGAGACCACTTCACGAAGCAACCCGGCCTTCACGCCTTCGATATGGGCCTGCCGCTGAAGATGCGTCGCCATGGTGCGTTTGCCACGCGGTCGAGATAAGTCGTGAATCAAGCGCGGCACGTCTCGGTCAGGCGCCAGGTCGAGGCGTAATGTGGCCACTCCCCTGTCCAGGATCTCGTCGCGAAGAGAGGCAGACACCGCGTACATCACGCCGCCTTCCAGACCGGTCTCCGTGATCACAAATTCCCCTGGATGCCAGGACTCGACACCGGTATTGTTTCGCATCACAATGGCCACTGACTTAACCGGGTGCCCGGCAAACTTCGTTCGAAAATGCTCGCTCCAGCCCACGTCGAAACCACAGTTCGCAGGCTGCAACGGCGCGATGTGAATCCCACGCTCTGCCAGTAGCGGCACCCATCCTCCATCAGACCCGAGCTTCGGCCAACTGCTTCCTCCAAGCGCCAGTACCACTGCATCAGCCTGGACAGAGAGGCCTCCCTCCGGCGTGGCCAAACGCAGAGCCCCCTGCTCGTTCCAGCCGGACCACCGATGACGCATGTGGAACCGCACACCGGTCTGACGCAACCGGCGGAGCCAGGCGCGCAACAGCGGCGCGGCCTTGAGATCCTTGGGAAATACGCGCCCGGAAGAGCCCACAAATGTGTTGATGCCGAGTCCACGGGCCCAGGCTCGGAGCGCATCAGGCCCGAACGATGCCAGCAGTGGTTCGATCTGCACGCGACGTGTCCCATAGCGCGCGAGGAATTTCTCAGACAGTTCCGAATGTGTCAGATTCAGGCCGCCTTTCCCCGCCAAAAGAAACTTGCGGCCGACCGACGCCATGGCGTCATAGAGATCGACCTGCGCGCCGGCGGTACTCGCCGCCTCCGCGGCCATGAGTCCTGCTGGGCCTCCGCCAATAATTGCAATCTTCATCTGTCCTCAATCTAGTTGATCGAATGTGTATTGTTGATCTGGGTAATTTGGTGCATGAGCCACGTGTCGATCAATCAAAAAAAACCGACATATCGAACACTGGTCTTCCTATGCCGTCTCATACGTTAACATTCTATGGGGGCTTTACCACCCGAAACGCGCTATACTCTCACATCACGATGGATGAGCACGAATCAGTACAGGTGGTCGAACTTCGGATCAGTTATCGCTATGCCACCGCGCATCCCTGGGTGCGCCAGGCCATCGGAGGGTTCTTATCGGCTTACTTCATGGAGTACCCGGGGTTTCGCGTCCAACGATACATGGAGGAGCTAGAGTCCGGCACGCATCTATGGATATGTGAAGTACCTCCCACTATGAAATTCCCCAGACTCTTGAGACGGCTGAAGGAAGATATCCCTCCCTGCCAGACCCAACAGGTCGCCGCTGATGTGCCCGCGCGAGCTCGATATCTTATCGATTGCCTCGAACAACCAACGGAGACCTAGTCTGACAATAGTGTCGTATTCTTC
>JANYBU010000283.1 GCA_025360665.1 Nitrospira sp. | reverse complement strand
GAATCGGCGTCGGTTGCATGTGATCGATGCCACCTGTCCGTTGGTCATCAAAGTCCATAACGAAGTCAATCGCGACTATACGCAGGGGTATGACCTCATTCTGATCGGCCATGCCGGCCATCCTGAAGTGATTGGGACGCTCGGACAGATTCCGGACAAGTTCCATCTGGTCTCCTCGGTTGAAGATGTCGAAAAGCTGCAGGTTGATAATACTCACGAGCTCTCGTACGTCACGCAAACCACGCTGAGCGTCGATGAGTGTCGGGATATCGTCGGCGCGCTCCATCAACGGTTCCCGCACATCAAGGGGCCGCACCAGGAAGATATTTGTTACGCGACACAGAACCGCCAGAATGCGGTGAAGGAACTCTCCAAGCTGGTGGACGTCATTCTCGTCATCGGCTCCCCGAATAGCTCAAATTCCAACCGCCTACGCGAGTTGGGGGAGCGGTGCGGGATTGCCTCCTACTTGATCGATGCCGCCTCTGACATCAATCCAACCTGGCTCACGAACGTGCAAGCGGTTGGGATCACAGCCGGCGCTTCAGCGCCCGAAGTTCTGGTCGAAGAGTTGGTGACGTACCTCAAGACGTTTGGGACTGCAGAGGTCCAAGACCTGACTGTCATCGAAGAAGATGTTGAGTTTCTTCTTCCCAAGGAACTGATCACCATTGAGTCCTCCAACAGATCTGTCGGGGCCCAGGCAGGATAACCGCATCCCATCGCCATCGTTCCACTCCCCAAATGTTGTAGGTCTCCCTCCTCCCATCTACCACTGGCAGTATTTTTCTTTGATTTTTTCCATAGGCCTGTGCTACAAAATCAGGCGTTCTATTCGCTTGAGTCCTCTCGATATACGCTACCGAAGGAGTCGCCGATGTATTTGAAATCCCTTGAGATGACGGGGTTTAAGTCGTTCGCAGAAGCCCGGATCGAATTCCCCGATGGCGTCACCGCCATCGTGGGGCCAAACGGGAGCGGAAAGAGCAATGTTGTCGACGCGATTCTCTGGGTACTCGGAGAGCAGAGCACGAAGGCTCTGCGTAGCGAGAAGATGGAAGATGTGATCTTTAACGGGACCGAAATGCGGAAGCCTCTCGGCCTGGCCGAAGTGTCGCTCGTGATCAGCGGGCTGGATCGGATCAATGTGGATCCCCTGTCCGGTCTTTCGAGCCAGCTGTCGGAATATCAAGAACTCATGATCACGCGCCGCCTGTACCGTAATGGCGACAGCGAATACCTCATCAATAAGACCGCTTGCCGGTTGAAAGATGTCCGGAGCATCTTGCTGGATACCAGGGCCGGGACAAAAGGACACACCGTCATTGCGCAGGGGCAAATCGATCAGATCCTCAACGCCTCGCCACAAGATAGGCGTGAATTGATCGAAGAAACCGCCGGCATCATTCGCTACAAAAAACAGAAGGCCGAAGCGTTACGCAAGTTGGATGCGACGCAGCAAAACCTCTTGCGGGTGCGGGACATCGTTGCTGAGGTGAAAAAGCAGTTGAATTCCCTTGAGCGCCAAGCGCGGCAGGCGCGGTCCTATCAGACGTTGCACCAAGAGGCCAAGTCGCTGGAGATTCAGTTGCTGACCAACGAGTACCGTGTCCTCCGAAGCACGATCAAAGAGGTGGAGTCGGAGTTGCAGACATTGGGGGACCACGAGTCCGAGCAGTCCGCCGAGCTGGCGCGTTTGAATGCGGAACTTGAGCGGATCAAGCTCGCGATTGCGACAGCGAACGCGGCGATCGGGCAGCGGCGCGAGGAACTGTCGAAGGTTGAGCAGCAACAGGCGCAGGCGTTGACGTCCGCTGAAGTCGAGCGCAATCGCAGCGAACTCTATGCGCAGCAGCAGAGTCAGGGAGGGGAGGAACTCGAGCGCCTCACCCAGGAGCAGAAGCAGGGCGCGGCGGAGGCTGCGGCCATCGAGGAGACGCTGGCCGCGCTCGAGCGTGAATGTGTGGAGCGGGAGCAGGTGTTCGCGCTGCTCGACCGGGAAATGAAAGAGCTGGTTCAGCAACGAACTGCGGCCTTGGCTGAAGAGGAACGAGGGCGTCTGGACGTACTCAATCTGTCGGTATTGGTTGCGAATACCGAGCAGACCGTGGTGCAACTGACCGCGCGTATTCAAGAGGCTGCGGATCGTAAAGGCCGGCTGGTTCGTGAGCGGGAAGACTTTCGCCTGCAGCATGTCACGACAACGGACAAGCGCCAGGCGCTCCAACAGGCCTGCCATGACGCGGAGCAATTGGTGGCTGATCTGCGTCGGCAGCGGCAGGGTGTCGAGGAAGGGAGCGAGCGCCTGTCGTCCGAGTTGGTCGAAGTCGACCAGTTGGTACTTCGTCAGTCGGAAGAGTTAGCCGCAGTGGATTCGCACCTTCGTGCACTGCAAGGCGTGTTGCAAGAAGATATGGGTTATGGGCGGCGCGGCGACGAAGAATCGACCGCGCTCAAAGCCTGCACCGGGGTTCGCGATGCCATTGCCGAGTGGTTGGTCGTGCCTCCTGGATGGGATCGGGCGGTGGAAGCGATTTTGGGTGAGCGGGTCAGGGGATGGTTCGTCGACAATCCCGCCGCCGCTTGTGAGGCGATTGAGTTTCTGAAAGGGAAAGATCTCGGGCGGGGCACGTTCATCCCTCAGCAACCTCGATGGACGACTCGGGACACGGCATCCCACCAGTGGTGGCCCGCGATGGAGGGGCAGCCCGGTGTGGTTGGACGTGCGGTCGATTTGATCCCTGTGCAGGGTGAGCGCGAAGCGGTCCGTGACTATCTCTTTGATCGGATCGTGTTCGTCGACACCCTCAAGGACGCGACGGCATTGTGGGAACAACAGCCCTGTTCTGCTCCCTATGGGCCCATCCTCGTGACACGTGCGGGAGAGGTCTTGGATGCGGCCGGAGTGATCACCGGTGGGCAGGCCAGCGCAACGGGAGGACTGCTGCAACGGCGTCGAGAGGTGTTTCACTTGGACGCCCAGGGCGTCTCGCTGACGGGATGCGTGGAAGAAGGGAAGCAGCGACGGGAACGATTACTAGTGCAGGGACAGGAGTTGCGCGAGCAGAGTCGCCAACTCGTGGAGTCGCTACGTGACGCTGAAATGCAGGGGCTCTCACTGCGGAAAGACGAAGCCGGACTCCAGCATGTGCTGGGAGATCTTACCCAGCGAATCGATACATTGATGAGTGATGCGCAACGAGGCTCGGCGGAGGCGCAGCGACTTGAGCAGGAGGTGCGCTCCGGCGAAGCACAGCTCGCACAATGGATGGCGGAGAAGGCCGGCCAGGAAGCCGGGCTCAGTCGTGTGCGCGAACGGGTGGGGCAGATTGACGACGACATGCAGGGGCTCCAACAGCGACTCACGGAAGCACAATTGGTGGCGCAGGGAATCCGGGCAACCCGTGAGCATCGTCATCACGACCTTCTGCGGATTCAGCAACAGCAGCATGACGCGATCGCGCGCATTGAGACGCTGATGCGCCATGTCGAGGGGCTCACGGCCTCGATCGAACAGAGCCGGGTTGAACGTGAGCGCCAAGAAGCGCGTTGTTGCGAATTCGGTGAGTCGGCATCCCAGGTCAAGGCTCGGCTAGTCGAACTACAAGAATCACAGGCGCAGGACATGGCGGTGGCGCACCAGCTCGATGCTGGGTTGGAGGATGTTCGTCGCGCGGTGTCGTCTCTTCGCGAATCCCGCATGGCGGTGGAGGTCAAGAAGGCGGAAATTCGGATGCAATTGGGGACGGTCGAATCCACGCTCTTGGGAACGTACCAGGTCGATCTCGCGACGCTGCTCGATTCACCGGTCGTGGAGATGACACCTGAACAGCTGTCCATCGGGGAGGAGCCGATCCCGGAAGGCCAACCGGCAGTCAATGAAGCCGCGCTACGGGAGCAACTGCAGAAAATTCGCGAGAAGCTCGATCGCCTAGGGCCGATCAATTTGGCGGCGATCCAGGAACATCAAGCGTTGGATGAACGGTATCGATTCCTGACGACGCAGGAGCAAGATCTCTCCACGTCCATCGGTTCGCTCAAAGAAATCATTCAGCGCATCAGCCGCACCACGAAAGACATGTTTGCCAGTACCTTTGCCGAGCTTCAACAGAAATTCAGTGAGGTG
>JANYBU010000275.1 GCA_025360665.1 Nitrospira sp. | reverse complement strand
CAAGGTCCGTGTATTGATCGAATCAGGCGACCATAAGGATAAGTGGGGTACCGTCGGCGTGTCTGAGAACATCATGGAAGCAAGCTGGCAAGCATTGGCGGACAGCATCGAATACAAGTTGCTTGCCAAAGACGAATGAGTGTGACCTCCGATCCAGCATCTTTCTTCTTGACAGACTGTATAACCTCACGTAACTTATAGCGAAACTGCCAATCGTTCGTAGTAAGTTCACAGATGATCGTTCGAGAAGTTTGTGCGGGTGTCGGAGGGGAAAGCATGAGAAAGGCAGATATCGCGAACGAAATCTATAAGCAGGTCGGTATTTCGAAAAACGAAGCCGCAGATATCGTCGAACTCGTGCTGAATATGCTGAAAGCGGTGTTGCATAAGGGAGAGTCGGTCAAGATTGCCGGATTTGGAAACTTTGTGGTACGGAGTAAAGGGGCACGCAAGGGCCGGAACCCTCGGACCGGCGAAGAAATAGGAATTACGCCTCGTCGTGTGGTGACCTTTCGTCCCAGTCAAGTGTTTAAGAAATACGTCAATTCATAGCCGCGTTCACTCACCTTAACTCATCCCACCACGAGGACCGGTCATGGGGAACGAGCCCAGGCTGGGCAGCAAGGTTTTTTATAAAATCGGCGAAGTGAGCCAGATCGCCAAGCTGCCGGCTTATGTGCTTCGATTCTGGGAATCGGAGTTCCCGTTTCTGAAGCCCAAGAAAAGTCGTGGGAATCAGCGGCTCTATGTCAGGAAAGAAGTCGAAACGGTGTTGGAGATCAAGCGGATGCTCTATGAAGAAGGGCATACTCTTGCGGGCGTCAAGCGATATTGGGCTAGGCGAGGTCGGGTCGCAAGCCAGCAGCTACGGCCCAAAGAGCTCGCGCAGAAGTTGCGGGGGAATCTCCAGGCGATTCTCAAAATTTTGGAGTCGTATTAAGCGTAACGACGGCCCCGATTCGTCTCTTTCAAGCCGGTTGCATTCCGGGCGCTTCCAAGGAGACAATGCGGGAGTCGGTGATATTGAATAGAGCCCGTCGGGGCGTGGCGCAGCCCGGTAGCGTACTCGCTTGGGGTGCGAGTGGTCGGCCGGTCAAATCGGCTCGCCCCGACCAAAATATCGAGTGCTGAGGACTGAGACAAGTAGGATAGTCGTGAACTCGGTTCTCAGCACTCAGCACCGAAACAGAGAGCTGCCGCTGGCAGCTTTTTTATTTCTAGCGGAACGATGCGCATTTTAGTCACCAACGATGACGGGATTCTCTCGCCTGGGTTGACGGCGCTGGCCAAGGCCCTGTCCAATGTGGGCGAGGTCTGGGTGGTGGCCCCGGATCGTGAGCGGACCGCAGCAGCCCATGCGGTGACGCTCCATAAACCGCTACGAGTGCAGCAGTTGGGGACGCGGATTTATGCGGTCAGTGGCACGCCAGTCGATTGTGTGAATCTGGCCGTGCTGAAGCTTCTGCCTGCACCGCCCGATCTCCTCGTGTCAGGGATCAATAGAGGCGTGAATCTCGGTGACGACGTGTTGTATTCAGGAACGGTGTCGGCCGCGATGGAAGGAACGATTCTCGGTATTCCCTCCATGGCTGTGTCTCAGGAGGGGCAGGAGCATTTTTATTTCGATGCCGGGGCCCGGTATGCTGTTCGTATTGCACGTTTGATTATGAAAGAGGGTTTGCCGGACGAAACGCTGGTGAATTTGAATATTCCTGATCGACCGTTCAAGTCTATTGCCGGAGTCCGAGTGACGTGTCTCAGCCGCAGGCGCTTTCATAATCCGATCATCGAAAAAGTCGATCCTCGTGGTCGGACGTACTATTGGATTGCGGGGACTCGTGTGTCCTGGAGCCGAAGCAAAGATGCTGATCATGAGGCGCTAGAGCAGGGGGTTGTCTCCCTCACGCCCATTCACCTCGATACAACCAATCACGCGGTGTTGGATCGATTCCGGACGTGGGAAACGGTGCGTCGACAGGATATGCGTCAGGTGGCTGCAGCGGTAAAGCCTAAGGGCAAGAAGAGGGGGTAGGTCCTGTGGGGAATTTGATCGAAGCGATCATCACGGAGCTCAGCCGGTTCGTCGTATCGATGATCTCGACGTTCGGCTACACCGGGATTTTCATCACCATGGCGATTGAGAGCGCCTGTATTCCCTTGCCCAGCGAGATCATCATGCCCTTTGCCGGGTATCTTGTGACATCGGGACAGTTCACGATGCTCGGCGTCACATTGGCCGGCGCCATTGGGAACGTCGCAGGATCGATTGTGGCTTACTATGCTGGTGTATGGGGCGGTCGGCCGTTCGTCGAGCGATACGGACCCTATATGTTGGTGTCGCGAACAGACATCGAAATGGCGGATCGATGGTTCGCCAAGTATGGCGAAGCAGCGGTATTTTTCGGTCGAATGCTCCCGGTCGTTCGGACCTTCATTTCGTTGCCGGCCGGCATTGCCGGGATGAATATCTATCGGTTCGTGCTCTTTACCTTTCTTGGTGCACTACCCTGGTGTTATCTCCTGGCCTATATCGGTGTAAAAATGGGACAGGAGTGGGAACATCTGAGAGACTATTTCCATCAGTTCGACATCGTGATCGGCTTGAGCTTGGCGCTCCTGGTGGGCTATTTTCTCTGGTCCCATTGGCCGAAGCGCCGCATCACTCCGGAGTTGTAACCAGTCCATGCTTTCGATCTACAACACCCTCACAGGAAAAAAAGAGCCGTTTCACTCGCTCCAGCCGAAAACCGTGCGGATGTATGTCTGTGGCGTGACCGTCTACGACTATTGCCATATCGGCCATGCGCGGAGCGCGCTCGTGTTCGATGTGATCCGGCGGTATTTAGAGTTCAGCGGCTACCAGGTTGAATTCGTCAAGAACTTCACCGATGTGGATGACAAGATTATCAAGCGGGCACATGAACGGGGCGTGACCTGCGACGTCATTACCGCCGAATTTATCGAGGCCTACTATCAGGACATGGGGAAGCTGGGCATTCGGCGGGCGACGAACGAACCGAAAGCGACTGAGCATATGGCCGAGATCATTGCGCTGGTCGGCACGTTGATTGAGAAAGGTCTCGCCTATCCAGTGGCCGGGGATGTCTATTTCCAGGTCGAGAAATACCAGGCCTATGGCCGCCTCTCAAAACGAAAGCTCGAGGATTTGCAGGCCGGCGCTCGAGTGGATGTGGATGAACGAAAGCGTCATCCGATGGATTTTGCGCTGTGGAAGAGCAGCAAGCCGGGCGAGCCGTCATGGGAGAGTCCCTGGGGGCCAGGGCGACCGGGCTGGCATATTGAATGTTCCGCTATGGCGATGCGCCATCTGGGTGAGACGTTCGATATTCATGGCGGAGGGATGGATCTCATTTTCCCTCATCACGAAAACGAAATTGCCCAGTCCTGTGGCGCCACTGGGAAGGAATTTGCGCGCTACTGGGTTCACAACGGGTTCGTGCAAATCAACCAGGAGAAGATGTCCAAGTCCCTGGGGAATTTTTTTACGATTCGAGAGATCTTTGAGAAACCCAAATGGCCTGAGGCGGAAACCGGAGAGATGTTGCGGTATTTCCTGCTAGGGACGCATTACCGCAGCCCGTTGGATTTTTCAGACAAGAGTATAGAAGAAGCGAAAAATGCGTTGAATGGGTTCTACGATTTATTGGTGAAGCGACTGGCTGAGCCAGAAGAAAGAACCACGGCTGACAAGGAGCTCATGGGAGTGATCGAGCGATGCAGGGTGGCATTTCGAGAGGCGATGGAGGATGATTTCAACACGCCGGTGGCGATCGC
>JANYBU010000270.1 GCA_025360665.1 Nitrospira sp. | reverse complement strand
AACTACCCCGATCTAAAAAACGCGGTACTGGTCATTCATACGAAGAACAACGGTGAAATTTCTGAATCAACGTCAGGTAAAGGCAAAGACGAATTGGAAAAGCTGCGAGAGCAAGCCAATTCGATTGACGAACAGGACAGCCCCTACAAAGCCATCATCTCTGTGATGGTGCTCAAAGAGGGCTGGGATGTGCGCAACGTCACCACGATTGTGGGGCTTCGTGCCTATGCTGCTGAGAGCCACATCCTTCCTGAGCAGACCCTTGGGCGTGGCTTGCGCAAAATGTATCCAGGCGGCGTGGAAGAATACGTCAGCGTAATCGGCACGAAACTTTTTATGGATTTCGTGGAATCCATTCAGGCTGAGGGCGTGGTGCTGGAACGAAAACCGATGGGTGAAGGCACCCAGCCCAAGACGCCGTTGGTGGTTGAGATCGATCAAGAGAACGTCAAAAAAGATATTGAGGCACTGGATATTGAAATCCCTGTGCTGACACCCCGCGTCTACCGGGAATACAAAAACCTAAGCGCCCTGGACGTGGGTGCATTGGGGCATCAGCGCGTGGCATACCTACAGTTCAGCGAGGAACAACAGCGGGAGATCGTGTTCAAGGACATCACCACCGGCGAGGTGACGCATACCACCCTCCTCGACACGGCTGGGATTGCCGATTACCGAAGTGTGATCGGTTACTTCACACAGACCATCATGAAGGATTTGCGGCTGGTCAGTGGCTATGACGTGCTGTATGGGAAAGTCAAAGCGTTTGTGCAAACCGAGTTATTTGACCGTCAGGTGGAACTTGAACATCCGAATACACTTCGCAACCTATCGGAACTGACGGCAACAAAGACGTTGCTTGAAGCGTTCAAGAAGGCGATCAATGCTCTCACTATCCAGGACAAAGGTGACGCCGAAATCCGTGACACGATCAAGTTGCGCCAGACACGCCCTTTCGTGGCGAAGGATCAGGGCTATCTCATCCCCAAAAAGAGTGTGTTCAACCGCATCATTGGTGACAGCCACTTTGAATTGTTGTTTGCTCGATTTCTGGAAGATTGCGAAGATGTTGTTTCTTACGCCAAGAATTATTTGGCGGTAGGTTTCAAGCTGGACTATGTGAACGCGGACGGCAACATCTCCAATTACTATCCGGACTTTTTGGTCAAGGTATCTGCCACGCGAATCTTCATTGTGGAGACCAAAGGACAGGAAGACTTAGACGTACCGCTGAAAATGGAACGCTTGAAGCAATGGTGCGCTGACATCAACAGAGTGCAGCAAGCGATTCACTACGACTACGTCTTTGTTGACCAAACCAGCTTTGAGAAGTACCATCCAAATACCTTCGCATCTCTTGTCAAAGCCTTTACACAGTACAAGACAAAGCCATAACGTACTTTTGAGTTTCGAGACTGCGGCAGCCTGATCGTTGCCGTTCCCTCCCTCACTAGAACAGTGCTCTGTTCACGGCAGCAAGCTGTCCAAATCAACGACTGAAAGTCTGACAGAGAGAGGGTCGCGTTGGCGATTGGAGCGGCGTGTAGAAGGTCCCAGGAACGGTGAGAGTAAAGAAGGCGAGTGACACACTCGCTACACACTTATTCCCTAGACGCTTAATCTAATGCAAACAATTGAAATATATCAATAAATTATATTGTTATTGCATGTAATTATCATCAAATAACATATCAGATGTGGGTCGCAGACTGCAACGAATGATCAGCAGGATGCTGAAAAAGCCCATCAGCGTCGTTCTCACCTTGAAAGCATACTCAACGTAGCCAGGGGCTACGCCTCCGGTGCTTCCATCGGCTGCGGCCTTGCTGATGGCCTTTTTGAGCATCCTGCAAAGGCCACATCTTGCCTCAGAATCGTAGGCTGTCGAGGTTATGCTGCGCCGAAATGGTTTATCGACCGGCGGTCGGGATTGATTCCTGGCGGTCGGGTGCTGGATTGGGCTGGATCTGGCTTTTGGGCATGACGGCGATCGCGCTACAGGTTTTGCCGTCTTCGTCGACCTGGCGATCGACGATCTTCACGCCCTGGAGATATTCCTGGACGATTTCTTCCCTGGTGAGTTCGATGTCCTGTTCGGTTTCCCGTCCGGTCCGGTCGCGCACTCGGTCGACCATGTGCTCCTTGACCATCACACGAATTTGTTTCGCAAGATCGGTCCGCGCCGACAGTTCCGATACCCGTTGGCAGACCATCTTGCCTTTACTGAGGTCTCCCTGGCCTTTTCCGATGAGGTACTGTTCTTCGGAGTAATGGCCATCGCGTTCTGAGACGCTGCCCCTGCCGCCCGCTTGTTGGTTTTTTTTACTGCCTCGCTCGATCTGTTGCAGTTGTTGGAAGGACTGTTCGGCATGTTGGTTGACCGGTGGCGATCCGTTGCCTGACTCAGCCAGCGTGAAGCCCGTTTGCCACAAGGAGGCCGTCGCAACCAGTCCGCAATATAATAACGAGAGCAAGGCTGTTCTATTCTGCACGGGTTATTTCCCTCTTCCTCTTCCGCTCCCATGACCGCCCCCTCCACCATGGCCCCCCCCACTGTACCCCCCGCCTCCCTGTGGGCGCGGCGCAATCTGATAGGGGGTCCGTGGGACCTGGTGCGGAGTCGGCGGATGGATCTGGTTGATGGTCGGAGGCAGGCGATTCATCATGGGTGGCTGGCCTGCTTGCGGCTGGTGTTGTAGAAACTGTTGGAGCGCGCGTGCTGATCTGGAGTTTGGAGGTGCGCTGTTCGCTGGCGGCAGGAAGGGATTGATCTGGTGGACATCCGTCAGCGTTCGTGAGCCTGGCTGATGCGATGGCTGACCTGATTGGGGTTGATTGCCGATCTGCGGTGGCCCTGTCGGCGTGGTATGAGAAATTTCATTGAGTGTTCGCGGGCTGATCTGCGAACTAGGCCCCGGCACGATCTGATAACTCGGCATGGTTGGCGGTCTCATGCCCGGTGCAGGGGGGGCCGGTGGCTGTGGCGGTACCGGCGGCTGTTTCGTGGCAAATACTTGTTGTGCCGCAAGGACATGGGGGCTGGTGGGATAGAGGCCCCGTGCGACGTTTAGGAGTGCTTGGGTTTGGGCCAGCCCCACCCAGGGAGAGGGATAAACAGCCGGCGAGACAAGCACCCAATCTGTCCAAGCTTGCGAGACCATGGCGTTGGATTGCACCCGATTCAAGATCTCTTGGCGTTGCTGAGAGGCCTGCTGTGTCTGGTCTGCGGTCGAGGCATTCGACAATGCCTGGTTCGCTGCATCGAGCTCCTGCTGTAGTTGCTCATTTTCCTGCTGCAGTGCGACGAGCTGATGCCGGGCATCCTCGTTCTCCCGCAAGGCTGCGATGGCATTGCTGACTTCTTCCGTATCGATCTGGGCCACCAGATCCGTTCTGACCACAATGGTGTCTCCGTCGAGCATCGTGTTGGTGTTTTGCTCCAGGATAAGGACGAGACCGGCGGTATAGGTTCGAATTTCGTCTTTCGTTATATCCAGACCGTCCACAACCGTGATGCTTTCGAGGTAGACGGCGACCTGTTCCAGGGCCGCCCGTTTGGCTGCTTCGGTAGCCAGGCGGATGGCGTCTTCTCTGGTGTCCCGGTCCCCCATCCGATGTTCACCCTGGGCGGTCACGATTCGGACCTCTGCCAGGGTGACTGATGGCCAGAAAGACAGGATGGTCAATAAGGCGATGAGGCTGAGGCTCGATGGTGTGAGGTGAGGGAGCGCCACGCGGGTGGGTGCCCGTGGAGAAAAAAAGATGTCCGGCATCGCCCTCACCTTCTGGACAGGACTGACGCGCCAGGCGTCGATTCGTTGACAGCCACGAGGTGGAAAATCAGCATAACACCGACATCGACTTTTCTGCCAGGAGTCGTCCATTAGCCGCATGAGTCTTGATGGGGTATGCGAACGAGAGCTGGGCTCCCTTGCCTTGGCAGAAAACGCCATGATAGCTTAGAAGTTCCCTGGAAAAGAAAGGACTGATCTGTGAGCATGTCACCCTGCCGCCCACGCGGATGGTCGATTCAGATATTGGCCGTATCCCTTTTCTTTTTCTGTCTGGTCCTTCCGAGAGACGCGACGGTTGCCGCTGCACCGGCGACGGTGGCGGCTCCTGCCTCAACGACTTCGACCGAATACGTGATTCTCTTTGTCCTCGAAGGATTCGGCCAGGATTCCCTGAAAGGCGGCACGATGCCGACCCTCAGCCGGTTGATCAAGGAAGGCTCTGTCACCTGGTCTGCCACGGCGGTCAAGCCCGCGTTACGGCTACCGACGATGGCATCGTTGATTACGGGGATGCCGGTGGAGAAACACGGCATTACCTGGAACACCTTTGAATTCAGCCGCGGCTATCCACGCGCCCCGAGCGTGTTCGACTATCTCGATTTAAGCGGGGGGCGCGACAGCGCAATTTTCC
>JANYBU010000260.1 GCA_025360665.1 Nitrospira sp. | reverse complement strand
TGACGAGCCGGACGATCAGAAGACCCCGCCCTCAGAATTTCACGCATCACACATCACTGATCACCCATCACTAAGGAACGAACAATGGATCTGATGTGGCAAGATACCGAGGATATTGCGATCCGTTTAGTCGAAGAACATCAGGAGACGGACCCGCTCACGGTTCGATTCACCGACATGCATGCCTGGATCGTGGCGCTTCCCGACTTCAAGGACGATCCCAAAAAATCGAATGAAAAAATCCTGGAAGCGATTCAGATGGCCTGGCACGAGGAGTATCAGGACTCGAAGTCCTGATTCGTTGAACCTCCCCCCGCGAAGTTATACTCAGGCCCATCGAATGTTGAAGCGTGGCCTCCCCGTGGAATACTTCACGGAAGCGATCACGAAAGCAGCCACCGATGGGGATAGACACGAGGCAACGAAAGCACGTCATGGCAGGATTGAGGGCGATGTCGAGGGAGCAGCAGTTATTGAAGCACCCACGTGCTCCACTCGGGCAAGTCTGTAGTCTCCCAGCACAGCACAGGTGGACAGGAAACGCTGCCAAAGGACTTTCTCAGTATCCTAATAGAATTTCTTGAAGGGCGAATCGTAGACGCTGTAGGCCAAAATCAACCTGGTCAACTTGTACTATATACCGGTGATCCCGTTATTACCGGCGAGCCCTCTTCTTCGACTCATTCACCAAACCGTAAGATACACCAGCCAGGAAGACCGTACCCATCACCTCGCCGACCGCTGTGCAAATCATTTTCATGACTCAATCTTCGCTCGGATTAATTGAATACAACGAAGGCGGCATAACACTGAAGTTGCCAAACCAGACGCAATGGCTCTTAAAGAAAGTGGGGCCGGGAGGAAAAACTGACGGGGATGGGCTAGGAGCTGGCAGAAGTCTTGGCAAGCGATTTCAATGCCGTCGAGACCTCCCTGAAAGAATGAGCAAGCTTGTCGAGTTGTGCCCCCTTTGATATCACCTCACCCGCAATAGACTTGAGTTGACTGTCATAGCTCCCGACCTCGGAGGCAACCTCGGAAACCTTCGCGAGCATTTCTTTACAAGCAGTCAACTCTCGCTGCAGCTGCTGAGAACTGGCTTGGGCGGCCTTGATTTCCTCCATGGAAGCTTGCACCTGTTGCGTCAATCGTCCGACATAGGCCTCTCGGTCCCGCATGTCGGATTCCAGGTTGCTTCGTACTTCTTCGCTCTCGCGGCGGCGCTCCTCCAGATTACGTATGGCCTGAGTCCAGGGAGCAAGATCGCCGCCGATCTTTGGCGAATCAGGCATCGGTTGTCCGCGCTCCAACGCCTTTATCGCAGGTTGTAGCCATTCAACGAACGCCATCACCTCGCCCAGCTTCAGGTCGGTCGTCGAAGCGGGAGTTGGCGTAGATGAGCCACTGCTATTCGGAGAGGCCTGTGCCGGTTGTGGGGCTGTGGACGCTTTCGCCTTCTTCTGTTGGCCATTCCTCGGCTGTGCCCAGCGATGATATTCCAACAGGACCGCAATACAATGGCGACACATCGGCTCTTCCGGCAACGCGCAGCTGCACTTTGAGATGAGATGCCCTTCCTTGAGACGGATCGTCTGTTCATAGAGGCCGGAATTCCCGATGACGGCGGACGAAATCTGGGCATCATCGGCCTCGACGATCCGAACGCGATTTTCAGAGAGGTACTGATTGCCGATGTGAAAGGCATTGCGATCAACCACCGCCTGGATCATCGGAGGATCCAGAAGGCTCAACCGCTCAGCGGAACAGGGGATCTTGTTTCGCACGCGCTGCGTTCCCAATCGCAAACAACTCCAACTGATATTATGGCGTAGTCTGAAACAGACCGGGGAAACTGTCAAGAGTTCATCGGTTTTCAACAGGCGGTTGCATCACCACTGGCCCTTTCATCGACACCAAGCAGCGCATACCCTTTGATTGCACGACGCCAGTTTGAATGGATCATGGGGACGCACCTGCCCCCAGCAGAGCCACCGAGTCGCTCGCACTCGCTGTGCGGAATCGCTGCCAGCACTGCATGACATGATTAGACCCGCGAGTGAGACCCGTCACAGAAGGGAGGCTTCTTCGTTTGCTTACAACCACAGAATGCCACCCGTTTCTTCTCTTCGAAGTGAACCTCCATCGGCGAAAACTCCATCCCCGCATGGGACCCATCGCAAAACGGCTGCGTTTGATCGACCGCCTTGACACCAATAGACAGTGCCTGGACCCACTTCGACAATGCATGGCGTCCGTTGCGCAATCACCGGCTTATCTGGCATCAGATGCCTCCTTCATGCATTCGCTAGGCGTACGTAGCGAGGTGTCAGGCGATCACCGGAGAAGTTTTCTGTATCCCTCACGGCTTTATCAACATCGTGGAGGCGGCCCCTGCGCACTGGCCGGTGTCAGCCACAGATAGTCCGCAATCTTCTCGCGGATCATGTCGTGTAATTCCTCGATGCGCCCCACCTCGAAGGACCTCATATAGACGCTAATCTGGCGGACCTGACCAGTCAGGCGGCGGGCCACTCGCTTCGGAACCGGAAGGTTGTACTGAATGTGTCCGCCCCCTGTATAGCTTACCAGCGGCCCAGCCATCGTATCGCTCCCTAAGCGAATCTGGTTGAGGCGATGGGCTAACGTCTTGGCCATCCCTTCATCGCGAACCATGGAGGCTTCGAGCATCGTCTGATAGAAGCTGTCAGCCCCCCCACCATGACAGGCCTGGAGTTGCTGAAGAATACGCGTCCGATAGATGGGATCATCGACAATGGCTTCGTCCTTCATACCCCACTGCGCCATCATGGGGTCAGACTCCGCCTGAGCCAAGCCATTCTTGGCGACGATTCTCACCAACGCCTTCGGAGGATTCATGGCATCCACAGCCCAATGTTGTTCTTTTGCCAACCGAACCAGCGGCTCATAATCCTCGAACGGACCACCCCAGTTCTGTTGCCACCGGACGACCGCTAGGAATTCCTGGCGGTTCATTTCTGAACCAGAAAGATATTGATCCAGTGCCGCCTGGCCATCCCAGCCGAACATTTCCATGGCCAAGACCGGCGTACGTCCCTCCGCCTTCAGCCTCCGTAGCACCGTCATCGCCGCATCGATATGAAATCGATTGTGATGTTCCTCGCCCAGATAAATAATGTCCTGCTGGAGCAACAACGCCGTCCACTGGTCGAGAGAGACTGGTTGACCCGTCGCCGTATCAATGACCTGCCATTCCTTGAACGGCACATAGCGCCCGTCCGGTAAGGCGGCAGAAGACATGGCGCCCCCTCCACTTGTACAGGCCACGGTCATCCACAATGCCCCGACGACCCACAGCACCTTGTATGTGACGAGGATTGCTCGTGTAGCGAACAGCACTGGAGTCTTGCACATGTCCTCTACCTAACACAGGTCTCTCTGAACGGCAAGACGACAACCTTGACGCTCATGGACCAGGTCGTTATGCTGCCACACATTCACCAACTGACATTGACAGATCTACTATCACGCGTCTCGCACCAACCGACTCATGAATTCCACCGCACAAATCCTTGCAGACTTTCGGTCACAGGTCACTCAGCTCTTACAGGAACGCGACAAGGAGTGGGAGGCCTCCCGCAAACTTGTTGAGGCAAGGCAGCTCACTGCGACGTTGAAACGGTTGATCGAAGAAGCCCACCGCGTCGATCTTTCCGTCATCATTCGTGATGCGATCGTCCTGGCGTTGGGAAACGCACAAGCCGCACGAATTCAGGATCTCCCAGGCCCCCGACTCAAAGAACTCACAGGACTCCCCCCGACAAAAGCCGTGCGGGCCCTCTGTGTGTGGTTCGGCATCGTTGATGGCCCGACATCTCAGTGGCCAGCAACCTCCCTGCGGAGCGAAGAGATTGAAGCGTTCGCCCGCTCCCACTCCAATCCCTTTGACCTGCTGCTTGATGCAGACGTGGCCTCCCTGCTTGATCTGGGGGCCGGCGACCTCTCGTTCGCCACGGAACTGGTCGAGCAATACGTGGGCCCCCTTCAACAGCGACAGCGCGAGTTGATTCTTCATGCGCTTGATCGGCTTCAGCCAGGCTCACAGCTGGGAGGTCCACTCCATCCGGAACGGGAGAGACTCAACGGTCTGCGGTCTCGGACTGGGCTCTCGTTTCAATTCTACGGGAACCAGAACATGTTCGACCTGGGCAACCTCGGCCAAGCCGGAAAACTCGCACCGCGCTATACGATCGTGACCTGCTGGGCTCCCGCGACACCCACGTTTGCCTACGAACCGACCCGATTGTCCGATCAGATCATCACTCAAGAACTCCATCGAACCAAAGGCACGTTTCGACAGACCCACCTTTCCGGCGAACCAGCTCTGGAGGTCCAACATGGGGACCGTGCACTCCTCTTTCCGCCATGGAAGTTCGAGATTCGAGGCCCCCTCGCCCTGCTCGACCTGCTGGCGCGCCGAAGCCTCCTCTGTGTCCTCGGAGCCGTCGATACCCAGGTCTTCTGGGAAACTCTGGCACAACTCCTCGACGACGCCCGCTATCGACCGGACAATCAGCCGTTCACACCAGACAATCTCCCGATGATTTTCGGCGAGATCTTCGAGCGGCTCT
>JANYBU010000254.1 GCA_025360665.1 Nitrospira sp. | reverse complement strand
CAGAGGGCGGAGATAGGGATTCACTTTGGCATACATATCGCCGGGTAAAAAGCCGATCTTCTCGCCCGCCTCAACAGCAGGCCGCGCGAGAATGATGCGGCTCACTTCTTTCTTCATCAACGCGCTCACCGCCATCGCCATCGCCAGGTAGGTCTTGCCCGTTCCGGCCGGGCCGATGCCAATCACGATGTCGTGCGTCTCGATGGCTTCGATATAGGATTTTTGCGTCGGCGTTTTCGGCGCGACGAATCGTTTCTTGGTGACGATGGCTGCGGAGCTGGAGAGTAATTCTTTGATCGGAGTCTCGGGACTCTGCCGGAGCGCGCTCAAGGCGTGGGTAATGTCGTCTGGCTGGAGGACCATCCCGTCGTTAGCGAGGGTGGCGAGTTCCGTGAGAACGCGTTCCGCATGGCGAGTGGCGTCTGGCGTACCGTCGAGTGTAAGTTCTTCGCCGCGCGCCGAGAGGCGCACGCCGAGGTCTTCTTCGATCAGCTTGAGGTGCCGGTCGTGGTGCCCGAACAGCACGGCGGTATTGGTGCCTTCTCGAAGTTTAAGTTTACGCACAAGCGCTAAGGCGTGCTCCCTCCATGCAACGGTAGTCAGGTGATTCTAGCAAACCGAGGAAAGGTGTGACAAGCAGACAGTCGAATCAGCGCATGGCGCGTCGTCAAGGCCCTTCGCGCTTGGCGGTCACAGCATTGCCGAGAGTCACGTTGAATTCCTGCGAGGCCCATCCTTGGTGGTCATCCTTGACCAAGACTTTTACCCGATGGACTCCTGCCGAGGCGGCAGGAGCTTCCCATTGAATCTGTCCCGTTTTTTCATCGATCGTCATGCCGGGCGGAGCCGATTCCAGCACGAAGGTAAGGGGATCATTTTCGGGATCCACCGCCGATGCGACGTAGCCGAATTGTCCCTGCGCCAGGACTCCCTGAGCGGATGAGGTGAATTTTGGAGGACTATTAGCCAGCGTCAGCAGCTCGGACAGCTGCTCCTTGCCATGACTGTCACGGTCATGAGGTGTTGCAGAAACGGCGATGGCATCGCCCCGCGAGAAACCGGTTGTGTCCAGCGTTCCCTGTTCGCCCTCTACGACCAATCGGTTATTGTGGGACCACCGGTACGTATAGCGGACCTCGTCTCCATCCATATCGTTGCCATCCACTGTCGCAACGAGTCGGTCTCCAACCTTGGCGTTGCTGGGCTGAATGGTCAGGGCGCGGATGGCCGGCGGCGTATTGCCGACAACAACCGACCCGCTACGAACAGGCGAGCCCAAGACCTTCCCGTCGTGAGGAATCACTTCGACGACCACGCGATCCCCGCGGCTCAGGCGTTCGGGATGAAACGTGGACGAGACCTCTTCGGGCCTCAGCTCGTCGTTAACGATCCACTTGAATGTGAACGTCAGGGCATCTCTGTCCAAGTCGTCGGCATCGACCGTCGCCGTCACCACCCCTTCCCGAACGATAGGAATAGGGGCAAGGGTGACCGAGCGGATGACCGGGGGATGGTTCGGCCCGGCGGTGCCAGACCCCGTCGCGTCCGTCTGGGACGAATCGAGGTTGCACCCTATCAGTCCCAAGATGGCAACCGCTATGATTCCGATGGAGCGCTGTATGTCCTGCGCAAGATCCTTCGACATGAGGCTCCACAACCTCTGCGTCCCACCGAACGGGCGACGCGCAGAGGTCTGTTTTTCCCGAATCAATCCCGCCGATTGATCCATGAGAGGAAATGACTCAGGACGGACGTCGCCGTGCCGATATTCACACAGTTAATGGCTCCGGTGCTGGACTGCGAACAGCCCTTGATGCCGGTGGTGCTGCCGCCTCCCGTCGTGCCATCACCTTGGGCGCCCAGGTGGACGGCCACCGTCGTCGCCAACCCCTCGCCCAGGCTCGTCTTACTGTTGATATTCTGACCCGTCATCCCCATGATGGGCGACGAGTAGGCGCCGCCGGTGACGTAATACAATCCATACAGATTGCTGCTTCCTGCCGCGACGCAAACGTCGCCGCTCGGCGTGAAGGTCGGGAAGAACACAATCCCTCCCAGTACAACTGGGTTGGCCACGGACCGCTCGCTTGGGAGGCCGCCGCCCGGAACCGTTAATTTAGTAAACCACCCACTTTTGCTTTGCACGAGCGACATGAGCGATGCATAGGTCCCGCCGCCTGCCATTGCCGGCACACTCGTCACCTGCTGATTCGCGCCCGTGCCAGTACAAGTTCCAGACCCCAATTGGCAGATGGTCGCCGTCGACATATCGATCAGCTGGTTGCTGAGCGTGGCGCTCAGACGACAGCCGGCGATCGTGGCATCGACGCACCCACCGGAGCCTTGCAGAACAGAATCTTTGATGCCCACCAGATATTGGACCGAGGTATCGATCTTATCTCCCGTTCCGCTGATTTGAGTATAGTATCGGCCGGTTCCTGCAAAGACCCACGTATTACCTGTCTGGTCGGTCGCCACACCGACAGCGGCAGGAACCGGTCCCAACGTATCGGTCGTTCCCCCCCCGTCCAGGAATTGATACAGAACTTCGGAGGGTGCTTGAACGCCAGCCGTACCCGAAGGCACACCCCACAAACTGGGGTTCGTGTTACAGACCGGCGAAGAGGGTTTCCAGCAGCCGGTCGTGAGACGGATGAGTTTTCCTTCCCACGGTGCCGCGCTGATGACTTTCCCGCCGAATATGACATCGGTTCGGTAATCGAGGTCTCGGTCGAACGCGACCAAATCGCCGACGAAGGAGTTCGGCGGAGTGGCTCCTCCCCCCGAAGCATCGAACATGGTGACCACGCCTGCAGCGGTCGAGGTCATGCGGTTCTTGATGTTGACCGCGAACATGTTGGCCGTCTGTCCAACCCCCGCATCATAACTCGTAGGGCCGGACCCCACGACCATGAACCATTGTGCGTTGGTGTTATCGGTCTTGAGGTCAGTCAACGGACTCACACGGGCGACTGCTGGATAGCTCGTGGTCAATCCGAGATTCGGGTCCGAAAAGCTCCAGAGCAATGTCGGCACCTTCTCCGGGTTGGTGACATCCAGCACAAAATAGGAGCTCAAAAAGGTTCGCGCCGCATCAACCCCAGCGACGTTATCAAAATTATCCGCGAAGGTCATAGGCGTGCCTTGCGTGGTACAGTTGCCACAGCTCCCGCCCATCCGGAATCCGCCGATGAGAATCGTGCCCCATCCCCCAGGATGATCTGCATCGTTCGGGAAAATGCGCACATCGGTCACCTTGGGCTTCAAATCGACGTAGTACACGTGCGTATAGGCCGGATTGAGCAGCCATTGTAAATGCGGGAGCAGTTCCTGCGGAATAAAGCCCCAGAGTTCATCGCCGATGTTCACGCCACGACCATCCGTGGTGGTTGTATTGGAGTACCACCCGTGCTCAACCTTCGTCGGCGTTGTGGGGTCGTCTCCTTGGTTGTAGACGCCGACGTTGAAGGCATGCATCATCCCATCGTTGGCTCCGAGATAGGCCACCTGCCGCCTCGTTTTGTACTGGCTATAAAACGCGGTGTAGGTGGAATCCCCGTAGAGGAGGTCATACCGTTCCTTGGGGGCGCCGACGATGACGGGCGTCGAATACACTGCATCGCCGAGCTTCCACACCGCAGGCACGGAGACGCCAGAGGTGTTCATGACGTTCAACATGCGGTTACGGAGCCCCGTGATTTGATTGCCTAGGATGAAATTCACAAGATTCGCGGCCGTATACGGTGCCGTGGGTGTGGCACCGAGATTGAGATAGCCCGTGAGCTGGGGTAGATTGGTGCTGTTAAATGCAATATACTCATCCGACGCGGCACCAGTGGGTGGGGCAATGTTCTTCACCAGCTTATTGTTGTCGAGATCCACCCACGTGAAAATCGTGCGGCTGCTTGGACTCATCAGCGCAAGATTGCTGCCCCCTTCCCAGATCGGATTGATACTGCCCAGGGGATTGCTGCACGAATTGGGGGCATCGTCACAAAAGGCGGTGTCGAGGATGCCATCGCCGTTCGTGTCGCGCGTCGGGTCGGCTTTCCCGTCCCCGTTGGCATCGACGAAGATATCGATGACGAGG
>JANYBU010000216.1 GCA_025360665.1 Nitrospira sp. | reverse complement strand
CATATAGCGCATGTTGAAGGGTTGCGCCATCCGAACGAGCGTGTCGTAGATCGCACTGTCCCCGTGGGGATGGTAGTTCCCCATGATCTCGCCGACAATCTTGGCGGACTTGCGGTAGGCCCGGTTCGACGCCAGGCCCATCTCGTTCATGCCGTGGAGAATACGGCGATGGACCGGCTTAAGGCCGTCACGCACGTCGGGGAGCGCCCGGCCCACGATGACGCTCATCGCGTAACTCAGGTACGACGAGCGCATCTCGTCTTCGATGGCGATCTGTCCTAATCTCTCATCAGGTGGCATCTAGTTCTCCACGGATGCTGAAAATGATCCCCAGCTTCGTTCTCGGCTCGTGAAAACCTTCAACGTACCCCAGGGGTACGCCTCAGATTTTCGCTCGCCTGCGGCCTTGCTGGATGACCATTTTGAGCATCCTACAAGCCAATTTACGTTCCATTTTTCTAGCTGACGGCTGACAGCTTCTTCGTTACACGTCTAGATTTCTGACCTCGAGCGCGTGTGCTTGAATGAAGTTTCGTCGGGGTTCGACCTCATCACCCATCAGAATCGTGAAGATCTCGTCGACGCCTGGCACGTCTTCCAGTTTAACTTTCAACAGCGTCCGGACTTCTGGATTCATCGTCGTTTCCCAAAGCTGATTCGGGTTCATTTCGCCGAGACCTTTGTAACGCTGGATACCGAGCCCATGCTTGCCCTTATCGAGGATCGCCTTGACCAACTCAACCGTCGCGGGCTGGAGCTGTTCCTGACCGTCGGCTTTGATCTTGTACGGCGCCCGGCCCAAGCCGATCGCTGACGGTGAGAGCTTCTGCAGCTCGCGGAATTCGGCAGAGCCGACTAGCACATGCGTCACGTCAAAGCTATAGGTGGCCCCGTTGGCAAATAGGCGGCATGTGATTTTGTTCGATTGATGTTCCTCGTCCTCGACGATATCCAACGTCGGTGTGAGCTTAGGATAAACCACCGCGAGAGTTTTCTTCACGTTGGCCACGACCTTCTTGAGCGCCGCCTGATCCTTGAGGAGCTCGCGATCGAGTCCCGGCTCATCCACAAATGCCCTCACCATGCTGGCCTCGTGCGGTTTCTTATTAAGCCGACCGAGCAATGTCTCGAAGGCGATCAGCTTCTTCAGAATGGGCAGGAGCCGCCGTCCCGTGACATACCCTTGGACTCCTTCCACATACACTTCCACATCCTCGACGGCGATATCAGCCAGGTGCTCGTTCAATGCCATCTCATCTTTAAGATACCGTTCCGTCTTGCCCTTCTTCACTTTGAAGAGCGGCGGTTGCGCAATATAGATATAGCCTCGTTCTAACAGCTCCGGCATCTGCCGGAAGAAGAACGTGAGGAGCAGAGTCCTGATATGGCTGCCGTCCACGTCGGCGTCCGTCATGAGGATGATCTTATGGTACCGAGCCTTACTGATGTCGAACGAGTCTTTGTCGGCCTTTTCGCTTTCTTCGCGCTTGCGGCCGATGCCGGTTCCGAGCGCCATGATCAACGTCCGGATCTCGTCGCTCGAGAGCATTTTATCGAAGCGCGCCTTCTCGACGTTGAGGATCTTGCCCTTGAGCGGCAGAATCGCCTGAAACTTGCGGTCGCGTCCCTGCTTCGCGGACCCGCCGGCCGAATCACCCTCGACGATATACAGCTCGCTCAAGGCCGGATCCTTCTCCGAACAGTCGGCCAACTTGCCGGGCAACGAGCCTCCGTCAAGCGCACTCTTGCGTCGGATGAGCTCTTTCGCTTTTCGCGCCGCTTCACGAGCACGCGCCGCATCGATCGCTTTCCCGATAACCTTTCGAGCCACCGTTGGGTTTTCTTCGAAATAGGTCCCGAGCGCTTCGTTGACCGCTGACTCGACGATGCCTTTCACCTCACTATTGCCCAACTTGGCTTTCGTCTGCCCTTCGAACTGAGGATTCCGGACCTTGACGCTGACGACGGCGGTGAGCCCCTCGCGGACATCGTCACCGGTGAGCGATTCAGTGTCTTTCTTGAGCAGGTCGTTGGCGTTCGCGTAGCTGTTAATCGTACGGGTAAGCGCGGCCTTGAAGCCCACCAAGTGTGTACCACCTTCCTTGGTGTTGATGTTGTTCGCAAAGGAAAATAGGTTCTCGGCGTAGCTGTCGTTGTATTGAAGCGCAACCTCCAGCACCATCTCCGATTTCTCAACCTGCACGTAAATAGGCTTGTGCAGTGGCACCTTGGCTTCGTTCAGATGCTCGACGAACGACACGATCCCGCCCTTGTACTTGAATACTTGCTCCTTGACCGGCTCTTTCCGCTCATCCTTGAGTGTGATCTCAAGTCCCTTGTTCAAAAAGGCGAGCTCGCGCAGTCGCTGTGCCAGCAGGTCAAAACTGAAGTCGAGAGTCTCGAAGATCTGCCCGTCGGACTTGAACGTGACCATCGTGCCACGGCGCTTGGTTTTACCCGTCATCTTGAGCGGGGCCGTCGACTTGCCGCGCTCGTAGCGCTGCTCAAACACCTGGCCGTCCTGCCAAATCTCCAGCTCGAGCCATTCGGAGAGTGCGTTGACCACCGAGATCCCGACGCCATGGAGCCCACCGGACACCGTATAGGCGCCCTGCTCGAATTTGCCGCCCGCGTGCAAGACCGTCAGCGCCACTTCGGCGGCGGACTTCTTTTGCGTGGAATGCATCCCGGTAGGAATGCCGCGGCCGTTATCCACGACCGTGACGCTGCCGTCGATGTGGATCGTCACCTCGATCGTCTCACCGAATCCCGCCATATGCTCATCGACGCTGTTGTCGACGACTTCATAGACGAGGTGATGGAGGCCATCCACACCGGTGCTGCCGATATACATCGCCGGACGCTTCCGCACGGCGTCCAAGCCTTCCAATACTTTGATTTGATCCGCACCGTAACTGTCGGATTTCGGTGTGGTCTCGGTGTCGTTACTGGCCATCAGTCTCCCGTTTATATATAGCTATCAGCTCTCTGCTTTCAGCCCTCGGCGACCGACCTGACGGCTGACCGCTGATTGCTGGGCTCAGCTAGATTTTTATTGGCATAACGACGCACTTGAAGCCGGGACTGTCTGACTCCTGGATCAAACAGGGGCTCAGCGGATTATCCATTTGCAGAGAGATCGTCTCTCCATCCATCACCCCGAGGACGTCCAACAGGTAGCGGGCGTTGAACCCCGTGTTCAAGGCCTCCCCCTCGTACTGTGCCGCAAGCTCTTCGGTCGCTTCCCCAAAATCAGGATTGCTGGAGAACAGCGTCATTTGTCCGGAGACAAACGAAACCTTCACCGCGCTCGCCTTATCACGGGACAGCACAGAGACACGCCGAAGCGCACTTTCAAGCTCGCTACGATTGACTCCGATTTTCCTGCCGCTCTCTTTCGGAATCACTTGCTGATAATTCGGGTAGTTCCCTTCCATGAGCCGCGAGGTCAGCAACAGCCCGCTCTTCCGGAAAATCATGAGATTTTTGGTGAACCCAATCAGGGGTTCGCCCTCGCCGTCTTCTTCCAAAAGACGCTGCATCTCATGCGCGGCTTTCTTCGGAATGATGGCTTTGATCTCTTGCGGAGCGCCTTTGGCCCCGGCGCTTCCGACGTCCTGCTCGGCAACCGCCAATCGATGTCCATCGGTGCCGACCAGCCGCAAGATCGTTTTCTTCTCCGACGTAATGAGGGTCACCAACAGACCGTTGAGGATGTAGCGTGCGTCATTGTCTCCCGCGGCAAAGAGGGTCTTGCGAATCAACTCTAAGAAGCCGGCCCCGGCGAGGGGAATGAGCCCTTCCCGTTCGATCGTGGGCAACGCGGGATAGTCGGTGCTGGGGAGTCCGACGATTTTAAATTGGCTCTTGCCGGCGTGAATCGTCGTCCAGTTATTGTCACTCGAGGTGATTTCAATTTCACCGACCGTCAGTTCCTTGATGATCTCATAGAGCTTCCGAGCCGATACCGTGATCCCTCCAGGCTTCTCCACGGTCGCCTTGTAGAGCCCTCGCATGCCAATTTCGAGGTCGGTGGCGACGATTTCCACACCCTCCTGCTTCGCCTCAATCAAGATATTCGAGAGGATCGGCATTGTGTTGCGCTTCTCAACGACACCCTGGACCCGCTGAAGACCCGTCAAGAGTTCAACTCGTCCCATACGCAGTTTCATGATCTTTTCCCCTTGGCGCAGCCCCTCACGCTCGCAGGATCTGCTCCTTCAAGCTGTCCAATGTGGCACTCAA
>JANYBU010000203.1 GCA_025360665.1 Nitrospira sp. | reverse complement strand
GAGATGAACTGGAGTTCCCTGCCGATTCCTCATGGGGCCCCCTGTCGCCTGCGCATCGAAACGAAAACGGGATACAAGATGGTGAAGTATCTTCGTGCGATCGAGGTGGTCGACACGTTTGCCACGATCGGGGAAGGGCATGGGGGCTACAGGGAAGATCATCAGTATTATGACAAGGTGGCTGCGATGTGATGCCGTGCGAGGCGATCAGGTCACGAGCGGGGGATTCACAGGCGTGTCGGTCTCCTTCCGTCCTGAGGAAACGCACCTGTTGCGCTCGCTCAGGCTGAGGCGATCGTCGAAGCACAGCAGAGCCTGCGAGCAAGAGGAGTCTGAGGGCTAGACGCATGCTCATCGATGGGATGCGCGATGAAAGTGGCATCACTGGAACGCAAGGAGGCACGAGTATGAATGTCAATCCTTTGAAGACATTGGGAACGTTCGGTCAATCCCTCTGGTTGGACTACATCCGACGCGATTTGATCACCAGCGGGCAGCTCCGACGTCTCATTGAGGAAGACGGCCTGCGGGGGATGACCTCGAACCCTTCGATCTTTGAGAAGGCGATTGTCGACAGCCATGAGTATGATGAGGACATTCGCACCCTGGCCCTGGAGGGAAAAGGGGTGAACGCGATCTATGACGCTCTCAGCCAGCGAGATGTGCAGCGCGCCGCTGACGAGTTCCGGCCGGTGTATGACAAGACTGCCGGCAACGATGGCTATGTCAGTCTGGAGGTCAACCCCCACCTGGCGCATGACACGAACGGCACGGTTGAGGAAGCGCACCGATTGTGGAAGGCGCTGGCCCGGCCCAACGTCTTCATCAAGGTCCCGGCCACGACCGAGGGGCTGTCGGCCATTCAGGCACTCATCAGCGAAGGCATCAACGTTAACGTGACCCTGTTGTTTGGGTTGCCGCGGTATCGCCATGTGGCAGAGGCCTACCTCGCCGGCCTCGCCGCACGGGCGGCGCGCGGAAAGCCTCTGCAACAGGTGGCCTCGGTGGCCAGTTTCTTTGTCAGCCGTATTGATGCGCTGGTTGATCCGCTGCTGGAGACAGTCATCGCGCAAGGCGGCAAGGCGGCAGACTTCGCGAAAAAGGCGCGCGGGCATGTGGCTATTGCCAGCGCCACAATGGCCTATCAAATCTACAAAGAGATGTTCTGGAGCGGCAGGTTTAAGGAGCTGGCCGCTCAGGGAGCGCGTGTCCAGCGCCTCCTCTGGGCCAGTACCAGCACCAAGAATCCGGACGAGAGTGACGTGAAATACGTGGAGGCACTCATCGGGCCGGACACGATCAACACGATGACTCTCGCCACTCTCGACGCGTACCGTGACCACGGCGATCCGAAAGCCCGCCTCGAACACGATGTCGAGGAAGCCCGTCTGGTTTTGGAGCGATTGCCGGAACTGGACATCAGTCTCGACCACGTAACGCGGCAACTGGAAAACGACGGCGTCGAGAAATTCAACAAGCCATTCGACCAGCTGTTGCAGACCTTGGCGAACAGGTCATCGAGCATGTGAGGAAAGAGTCGTGGACGTGAGTCTTCGTGCAGGGAAGCCAGTGGACCTCTCGATGCTGGTGCACATACCCAAACTCGTCACGGCCTACTATACCGAGGTGCCTGACTCCTCGTTCCCAGAGCAACGGGTAGCGTTCGGCACCTCAGGACATCGTGGTTCCGCATTCGTCATAGCCTTCAATGAAGGGCATATCCTCGCCATCAGTCAGGCCATTTGCTTGTATCGCGAACAGCAGAAGATCGATGGCCCACTGTTCCTCGGCATGGACACGCACGCCCTCATCTGTGCGTTGACTCCTGTGCCATGCAAGGTCTGTCGTGATGATTGTTAATGAATTCCATGGGCGACTAACTATGAAGCGAAGTCCGAGTTCATCAATGGCTTCACGGCTGAGATGGGGGCATCCTGTTCGGCGAGCCACACCAATCCTTGATGAAAACTGTGTCCACATGACCGACAATCAAACCGCGTATGGCAGACTTCGCGCATGAACCAGATTGTCCTCATTGCCCTGCGCAGGCCGTACACCTTCGTCGTTCTAGCGATCTTAATTGTATTGTTCGGAGCGAAGTCGGTGCTCCAAACACCGACCGACGTCTTTCCGAATATCAAGATTCCCGTCATCTCCGTGGTCTGGTCCTAGGCCGGCCTGTTGCCGAGCGATGTGTCCGGCCGCATCACGTTTTTCTTCGAACGCGCCTTGACCTCGACGGTCGAAGGCATTAAGCATATCCAAAGCCACTCCTACTACGGATTCAGCATCACCAATATCTTTCTTCAGGACGGCATC
>JANYBU010000181.1 GCA_025360665.1 Nitrospira sp. | reverse complement strand
CCCGGCCGCGCTCCTCGGGCAGGATGGGGCGCCGATGGTGTTGGTGCCCGCCGGGGAGTTCACGATGGGGAGCGAGCAGGGCGATGACGACGAGCAGCCGATCCATCGCGTCGTCCTCGACAGTTTTTATCTGGACACGTTCGAAGTGACGAATGGGCGGTTTGCGAAGTTTGTCGCGGCGATTCAGAGTGAGCCGCCGTGGGGCTTTGCGGACCAGGAGACGCCTGTGGTCCAGGCCGATCGTCCGGTGCGCTGGGTGAACTGGCTGGAGGCGACGGGCTATTGTCTGTGGGCGGGGAAGCGCTTACCGACCGAAGCGGAGTGGGAGAAAGCGGCACGGGGCACCGATGGCCGCACATATCCCTGGGGCAATGATCCGCCGACGGCGGCCCACGCGGTCTTTGGGTTGAAGGAAGGGGACGAGACGGTGTCGCCCATCGGCAATCGCAACCAGGGGCAAAGCCCCTATGGCGTCCACGATCTGGCCGGCAATCTCTATGAATGGGTGACCGACTGGTACGACGAGGAGTTCTACACGCTGCAGCCGACCCACAATCCGCGCGGACCGGTCGAGGGCACCACGAAGGTGCAACGGGGCGGCTCGTATATCAATAGTCCGTATCGGCTCCGATCCGCCTTTCGAACGAAAGGCGATCCGACCGAGCATGACCCCCACGTCGGCTTTCGCTGCGCTCAAGACGCGCCGGCCCTGCCCTAGGCCGAGAGGCCTATCGTGACGACTTGGCCTCGCGTTTCGTCGGGCTGTTGGTCGGGCTGCCGGCGAGGAAGGGATAGACCACGCCGGCGATGGCGCCGCCCAAGATCGGGGCGACCCAGAAGAGCCAGAGCTGTTGGAGGGCCCACCCGTCCGCAAAGACGGCGGTGCCGGTGCTGCGCTCCCGCATCCTCCAAATACCACCCAGAACGTGCCGATGCCCTCAGCGAGCAACCGGCTCGTACTTGGCATCAACTTCTCCTGATTAGAAGATGAACTGCTGTGCGAAGATACGTCTCCTGTACTGAACTGTCATATCGGCTCACGGTCTAGCCTCCAACACCAGATTGAACGGCGTCTGCGTCGCGCGGCGAAATCGTGTGAGCCCGCCTTTCATGACCACATCTCGCAGCCGCGCCTCCCCTGCTTGGGCACCGAGGGCCGGGCCATTGTACGCCAGGGAAGCGGGTACGCAGATCATCGTCGACGCGGCGTAGAAGATTCTGCCCACCGGATTCAGATTATCTTCCACACGGTCATTTGCGAAAGGCTCCACAATCATCCAGGTACCATCTTGTGCGAGCGTCTTCTTCACGTGTTTCGCAGCGCCGAGAGGATCGCCCATGTCATGCAGACAATCGAAATGGGCGACGAAGTCGTATTCCTTGCCGGGATAGTCTGTGGCCTTCGCCGTTGCGAAGGTCACGTTTTTCAGGCCTGCTTCCTTGGCCCGTTTGCGTGCCGTCAGGATCGAGGTCTTATGGTAATCGAAGCCGATGAAGGTGGATGTGGGATAGGCCTTCGCCATGATGATGGTGGACGCCCCGAACCCGCAGCCAACATCCGCGACTTTCGCACCCCTCTTGAGCTTTGCCTCCACGCCGTCGAGGGACGGAATCCACTTCGCCACGAGGTTGCCCAGGTAGTTCGGACGGAAGAATCTCTCCGTGCCTTCAAACAATCGGTGATCGTGCTGATCCCACCCGAGGCCCTTGCCGGTCTTGAACCGCTGCTCGATCTTGGGGTTGGCTGAAAATGTGGCCGCGATGACCTGAAACGCACCGGGGAGAAAACAAGGACTGCTTTCATCGGCGAGTGCCATCGCCTGTTCTTCAGGGAGCGTGTACCGACCGGTTCCGGCGTCATAGGTCACGTATCCACCTGCTGCCTGATTGCCCAGCCACTCACGGACATACCGTTCGGCTGTCTTTGTCGCCCTTGCAAGTTCAGCCGGCGTGACGGGACCCGCCTTCGCCATGGCTTTGTAGAGGCCGAGCTTGTCGCCAAGGAGCACCATGTTGGCGCTCAGCGCGGCCCCAATGTCACCGACTGCCTTGCCCATGAATGCGTTCAGCTTGTCCGGATTGACCGCCATGATGCACCTCCCCCGGAATATTCGGCGCATTCTTTGCCAGTTGTTCGCGGCTGTCAAGCTGGAACAAATGGAGTAGAATACCGACTCGAACACGAACTCGAAGGGACGAAGGAGGCATCGAGCATGAAAGAGTATCGCGTCAAGCCGGGATCACAACTCAACTTGGATAGGTGTGACCCAGACGACACCGGTGAGTACAAGAAAACGGAGCAAGGCAAAGAGAAGGCAAAGGCCGTTACGGTTCAGTTGATTGGCAGGCTTGAGGAGCTGCAGGAACGCTTCTACGCCAACGGCGACCGCGCGGTGCTCATCGTGTTGCAGGGGATGGATTCCAGCGGCAAGGACGGGACGATCAAGCACGTCATGTCTGGTGTGAATCCGCAGGGCTGCAAGGTGGCGACGTTCAAGGCCCCTTCCAATAGCGAAATCGCCCATGACTTTCTCTGGCGCGTCCATCACGAGGTGCCGGCAAAAGGACAGATCGGGATCTTTAACCGGTCGCACTACGAAGACGTGCTTATCACTCGAGTCCACAAGATGATTTCAGCCAAAGTGGCGGCACAACGATTAAACCAGATCAAGGAGTTTGAAGAATTGCTGGCTGAGAACGGGACCACCATCCTCAAATTCTTTCTGCACATCTCCAAAGACGAGCAGAAAGAGCGGTTGGAAGCGCGCATTCGCGATCCGGAGAAACGTTGGAAGTTCAGCGAAGGAGATCTGGAAGAACGGAAACTCTGGGCCGACTACATGGCGGCGTTTGAAGAGGTACTCTCGGCCACGAGCACCGATCATGCGCCCTGGTATATCGTGCCAGCCAATCGGAAATGGTATCGAAATCTCGTGGTCGCCGAGCGTGTCGTTGACGCGTTGGAAGACATGAGACTGAAGACACCGCCTGCTCCTGCAGGGATCAACTTCGAGACGTTGAAGATTGTGTAACGAGTCCGTCGCCGCACGCGTTGCAGACATGCCGCGAGGCACCCCCTATCAGGTGATGTCCGTGTGGCACATGAAGCAGTTCGGTGAGAAATGATGGCAAGACAGCATCGCGTGGTCAGGGTGCCCCCAAACCGACTTTCTCTATCGGGGCTATGTAAACGTGGAGACGATCTCGCTCCGGCAGGTGTTCAAATGCTCCCGCGGCGGCCAGTACGGATTCCTTCTTCCTCAACCGTTTCGTTGGTATTCGGCACTCCAAGATCTTGAGCTGGTGGGTATGTTTTATGCTGGACGAGCCATTGCCGTGAAAATTTATTTTTCCCTATTGACACGTTTTCCTAATGGGCGTAAGAGGAATCTGCGGCCCATTCATTCACTCTATCAGGGGGGACCGGGCAGGGCGCGCGGCTGTTAACGGGTTCCCCAGCCAACTTTCTCAAGAGAGGAGGGTAGCGATGGATGACCTGACTCCACCTGGCCACACAGGCCCGCCGACTCGAGGGCGGGCTTCTTGATCGGTCGTGCTAGCCGGTTCTCCACTGGCTGTGCCATAACGGCACCAAAGACCAATAGGTTATCAGCCTGATCACATCATGGAGAACTCGACGCTGGCGCGAGGAACACAAGTGCCGGGGATGAAATCGTTCTCCCCCGATCAGGTGTCCAATGTTCTCGTTGTCGCGCGGGTCTCAGTTTTTGCTGGGCCGAGACAATTACATAGCTGACCTGGCGTCCTAAGCGCCACATACGGGCGACCTCCCACCTTAGTGCAGGGTCGCCCGTGCTGTGTCTTCGGATACTGAAAAATCCCTCCAGCTTTCGTTCTCACATCGCTCTTCCCTTCAACGTCAGCGTGTAGCGATGCTCTTCTGGCGACGAGGTCTGCGCCAGAAGTAATAGAGCGGAATCCCACTCAGGACGGTCGCCGCACCGTACAACGATTCTGCAGGTCGCTGGATGAGACTGTAGATGACCAATGTGAAGGCTCCGATGACGAGGGCAGCGGGTAAGAAGGGATAGAGTGGAGCGCGATATTGGTGGATGTCCACGACACTCGTACGACGAAGACGAAAGATCGTGGAGAGGGTCAAGGCCATAAACAGCGAGAGAACGAGGCCGCTGTAGACGAGGAGCTGTTCGAAGGTTCCGCTCAGAATGAGCAGCGACGCCCAGAGGCTTTGGAAGACGATGGCGCGGGCCGGCACCGCGGTGCGGGGGTGGAGCCGGGCAAGCCAGGGGCTGATCATGCCGTCGCGCGCCATGGCCCAATACACGCGGGGTCCTGCCCACGTCATGGCGCTCACCGCTCCTGCGATGGAGAGAGAGAGAATGGCGGCGACCAGTCGCCCGCTCTGTGGCCCCCACAACGCTGCGGCTGCCTTCTCCGCGACCGGTACGATCGGTTCCTGGGCCAGCTCCGTGATCGACAGCGCTGATAGATAGACGACGTTCAGCAAGAGATAAATAACGGCGACGAAGGCTGTGCCCCCGATCATGATCTTGGGCAAAGTCCTCTGGGGGTCAACGATGTCGCCGGCGATGTAACCCGCGACGTTCCAGCCGAGATAGCAGTAGGTCACAATCACAAGCGCGATGGCGGAGGCCCCAAGCGTCGCTTGTTGCACGGTGGGCCTGGCGAGGTGCGCGTCCCCGTGGCCCGCCACCGCCCATAACCCGCCGAGAATCAATCCCCCAATGGCGACGACTTTTGTGGTCGTCAATAGCAATTGCATGCGGCCGCCTGTTCCTACACCTCGACAATGCATGAGAGTCGCGATCCATAGAAGAGAGAGCGAGAGACCCTTCGCCAGCCATCCTCGCTCGTCTTCGATCGGGACGACTCGCAGGGCATAGGATGAAAAACTGATGGCTGAAGCCGCGACTGCCGCGCCGAAGCCGATCGTGAAGGAGGTCCATCCACTGAGGAAGGCCACCAGCGGTCCATAGGCCTCTCGCAGGTAGACGTAATCCCCTCCCGCATGCGGCAAGGCAGCTCCCAGCTCTCCATAGACCATGGCACCACCGAGAGCACAGAGCGCTCCGACGAACCACAGTAGGAGGATCAGCATCGGATCGCCCAGGTCCCGCGCCATGAATCCCGTCGTGGTAAAGATACCCCCGCCTATGATGTTGCTCACGAGCACGCAGGAGGCCGTAAACCAGCCGATCTTCTGCGCGGCTGATTTCAGGCCTGGCTCATTGGTTGACGGATGGTTCATGGCGTTTGTGGGTGGACGAGGATCGGGGGCTTTCTTTTCTTCCTCTCCTTCCCTACCATACTGAGCGATGCCTGGGAAGCAACCTAAAGTCCCTCGTGCCGCCGATGTCCTGCGACGTCGTCGCCAACCTGCTCATGCGTCAACCGGTTTGACCGCGATCGAACTCCAAGCCGCGGCTCCTCCGGCAGAGGTCGCCGAACTGCATCGAGCGATCGAGGGTGATGCCGGAAAGGTCCTTGCGATCTATCGGGAGCCCTATGGCGGACGCTGGGTGCTGCTGGCAGCCTTGCCGATCGAACTCGTTGAGCCGACCCCTTTTCAGCGCAATCTCTCCGACACGCACGTTCGCAAGTTAGAACTCGTGATCGGCAAGATCGGGCGGTTTCTCGATCCGATCATTGCGGTGCGTGCAGCAAAGGGTGATCAGGCCGCGAAGTACTGGACTCCCAATGGCAACCATCGGCTCTCGGCGATGAAGACGTTAGGGGCGAAGAGCATCGTCGCGATTGTAGTGCCGGAAGTGGCTACGGCCTATCAGATTCTCGCGATGAATACCGAGAAAGCACACAATCTGCGCGAGAAATCCCTCGAAGTCATCCGTATGTACAAGGAACTGGCGCGGCTCGATGATGCGACGGAAGAGACCTATGCCTTGGAGTTCGAGGAGCCGGCCTTCATTACGCTGGGCCTGTGCTATGAAGAGCGACCCAGATTCAGCGGCGGGGCCTACCATCCGGTGTTGAAGCGGGTGGATGAATTTCTGAAGAAACCGATGCGCGCGGCGATTGAACTGCGGCGGGAACGGGCGCAAACGATCCTCTCGCTGGACGATGAGATTATGAAACAAGTGGAAGCGCTGAAAGCCAAAGGCCTCATCAGCCCTTATTTAAAGGCTCTTCTCCTTGGTGAGTGGGTAAACAAAGCGCGAGAAACGGCATCTTCAGGGGGAGAGGGGCGTGAATGCTGCGTGTGACGGGGTCTGGAAATCTGGCATGATGGCCGGATGCACACACACCGACGCCTCTGGGAC
>JANYBU010000151.1 GCA_025360665.1 Nitrospira sp. | reverse complement strand
CTACACGCAGCGCGAGTTGAACGCCATCGCCCACCGGTTGAACACGCGCCCGAGGAAATGTCTCGACTTTGCCACGCCCCTGGAAGTCTATGCGCACCTGCGCCATCATTCACCCGTTGCACTTGGAACTTGAAACCGCCCCACATAAATTTGGACAGGTCGGCTCAGGTCTCGGATTATTCGATCTAGAATCACTGAATAGTTAGGCCGTCAGTGGGAGGGTGCCGAGGGGACTATTTCATCTCGCGAACCGGGAGGAGACGGCGCACGGGGCCTCCTGGCTTGTTCTCATACCGTGCGATAAACATCTCGCTCAAATTGCGGGCGTGACCCTCGGCCTCCTCTCGCGTCGCAAAGCGAGCCTCCCCCACTTGCCACCACTGGCTCGCACTCACGCTCTCTCCTAACAACTCCGTCACCGAGACCCTCAGCGCCTTCGCCAATCGCACCAGTATTGTCAACGTCGGATCGTGCTCCCCCTGCTCCAGCTTGGTCACATAGACACGGACCAGCCCCGCCTTAAGCGCGAGCTGTTCCTGCGTGAGACCGCGGCGGGTTCGTAGCCGCTGAAGCTGTTGGCCGAAACGCTGAATGGCGCGCATGGGGCACCTCCGGTACGAAAGCATGAGACAACGATGTAAGTCTACACCGTCAGCTGTGCGGGACGGAAGGTGCGAAGGGAGTGCCAGGTACCCTTGTTGCCGGCAGAGCAGAGGAGGGGGATAGAGCCTGATGATCCTCTGTGTTCGCGCAACGCGCGGCCTCCGAAGGATGGAGGAGCGCGGCTAGAAATATCGAGAAGGAGATTTCCAAGATGGGGTCTGCGATCGGACACGCGGTTAAGAAGATCACAGAGAACAGCCAGAAAACACCACCACCCAAGCGCCCGCGAAGCAGAATAAGTAGTATCGCCTCTATCAGAAAGCTACGCTTGTTCTCCAGCAGAAAAAGGGCGTTACTTGGTCTGTCTCGAATATTTGGTTAACTAAAACCTACTAGACGAACAACACAAATCCGATACCAGATCAACCTGCCCACCTGTCTCACCCCTGCATGGGGCAGGGATGCTGCTCTATTATCACAGGTTCTGTGGATAACTCTGTGGATGAACGGCTTGTCTCGAGGAAAATGGCCGACGCTGAGAGACCTGCAGCAGTTTGCCTAATACGTGGGCATTGTGGCCCATCCGGTGCAACCCCCATATTTTGTGGCTTGACGGAACAATGTTTTCCTTTTCCACTATTTGTGCTTCCGTGGGGCTTCTGCGCTGAGTTTCTAGTTAAAACGGACCTCCTAATGTGGAGTACCACGAAGAAGTCCCTATTCATACACAGTTCGCGAAGGTGCCGCACGAGACGAGCGCGGAGGGCTGAACTGGCTGGACGTGGGGCTTGGTAGACTGGTTCATCTGGTTTTTCTGGTTTATCCGGTTGGTCTCGCTCACCTAAACAAACCAAATGCACCAATCGAACCAGATGAACAAGCGCGACGAGCGGGATGCGTTAGCTGGCGAGGAAGCGTTCGAGGAAGGTGGTGGAGACGTGGCCCTTTTGGAAATCGGGGTCGTTGAGGATGCGCTTGTGCAGCGGGATGGTTGTCTTGATGCCTTCGATCACGAATTCGTCGAGGGCTCGGCGCATGCGGGCCATGGATTCCTGCCGGTCCCGGCCATGGGTGACGACTTTGGCGATCATTGAATCATAGAACGGGACGACCATCATGTTCGATTCCATTGCCGAATCGACGCGCACGCCGAATCCGCCTGGCGCGCGGTACTTGGTGATCATTCCCGGACAGGGCGTAAACTTTTCCGGGTCTTCGGCGTTGATGCGACATTCGAGGCTGTGCCCGTTGAGCTTGATGTCTTGCTGTTTGAACGAGAGGGATTGCCCGTCGGCGAGCCTGATCTGCTCCTTGATAAGATCGATGCCGGTCACCATTTCGGTGATCGCATGCTCCACCTGGATGCGGGTATTTACTTCCATGAAGAAGAAGTTGTGGTCCTTGTCGAGCAGGAACTCGACGGTGCCGAGATTCCGGTAGTGTACGGCTTTGACGGCTTCGATGGCGACGCGGCAGATCTCCCGGCGGAGTTTCTCGTCGATGGCGGGCGACGGCGTTTCTTCAACCAGCTTCTGATGTCGGCGTTGGATCGAGCAGTCGCGCTCGCCGAGATGCACGATATGCCCACGATGGTCGGCGGCAATTTGCACTTCGATATGGCGGGGCTCGAGAAAATATCGTTCGAGGTAGACGGCATCGTTGCCGAACGTCGTCTTCGCTTCGGCCTGCGCGGCTTGAAACGCGCGCGCGAGGTCCTCGGCTTTATTGACGACGCGCATGCCGCGTCCTCCCCCACCGGCTGAGGCTTTGATGATGACGGGATAGCCGATCTTGGTGGCGGCTTCGAGGGCTTCCTGTTCGCTCTTGAGCTCGCCGGGACTGCCCGGCGTGACCGGTAAGCCTCGGCGGGCGACGATTTCGCGCGCCTTGGCTTTGTCGCCCAGGAGGGCGATGTGTTCGGACGTGGGGCCGATGAATTTGACGCCGATGGACTCGCAGACTTCGGCGAAGTGGGCATTCTCTGCGAGGAACCCATAGCCGGGATGGATGGCGTCTGCCCCGGTAATCTCGGCCGCGCTCAGGACGTTGGGAATATTTCGGTAGCTGAGGGCGGCGTCAGGAGGCCCAACGCAGACCTTCTCGTCGGCTGCGCGCACATGGAGACTCGCCGAATCGGCTTCGGAAAAGATCGCCACGGTCTTAATGCCGAGCTCCTTACAGGCACGAATCACCCTGAGCGCGATCTCACCACGATTGGCTATCAACACTTTCTTGAACACGCGAATACTCCGATGTGAGTCGAGGGAAGAGGGTTAGGGGGTGGCTGTCGGATCGACGAGGAAGAGTGCCTGACCATACTCCACCGGCTTGGTGCTTTCGGCCAGAATTTTCGTGACCCGCCCATCCACCTCCGACTCGATTTCGTTCATCAACTTCATCGCTTCGACGATGCATAGGACCTGTCCTTTTTTCACGTAGTCCCCTTCTTCAACGTAGGGGTCGGCATCCTGGGAAGGGGACCGATAGAACGTTCCGACGATCGGGGACGCGATGGTGATCATGCCCGTCGTGTCTTCGGTCTGTACGCCTGCCGCCCCAGTGGGTTGCGCGGCTGAGGTCGAGCCAGGCGCCCCCTGGTCGGCGACGGTCGCCGTGATCATTTTGACTCCGGTTTCGTATCGCACGCGGATTCTGAGGCCTTCGCGCTCCAGTTCCAATTCCGTCAGGTTGTTCTTCTTGAGCAGGTCGATGAGTTCTTGAATGTGCTTGGTCTGTTGTCCGGACAGTAAGGGTGTGCCCTGCCCGCTTGGAGCCGCGGCAAAGGCCTGAGGCAGGATGATCGGCGGCCTGCGTTTCCTCGTCTTGCGCGACTTCTGTTTACTCACCGAACACGCTCCACATACTCCCGAGTACGGGTATCGATCTTGATCACGGTCCCGGTTTCCAAATAGAGCGGGACCTTAATGGTGGCACCAGTTTCAAGGGTAGCGAGCTTGGTGCCGCCCGTGGCGGTGTCGCCACGGAAACCCGGTTCGGTATCGGTGACCTTCAGCTCGATAAAGTTGGCCAACTCGACATCGATCGGGCGATGTTCGTACACGAGAATCTTCACCGTCATGTTTTCTTTTAAGAGGTCCGCATTATCGCCGAGCTTGCCCTTTTCGAACGTCAGTTGCTCAAAAGTCTCCGTATCCATAAAGGTATAGGCGTCGTCGGTCGCATAGAGAAATTGCATGGTCCGTTCTTCGAGATCCGGCTCTTCGAACCGTTCGCCGGATCGGAAGGTACGATCCAGAACATTGCCTGAAAGATAACTCTTGAGCTTGGTGCGCACGAAGGCTCCGCCCTTGCCCGGTTTTACATGTTGAAACTCAACGATATAAAACGGCTGGTTATCTACCATGAGCCGCACGCCACCGCGAAAATCGGTCGTGGAAATCACTCGGTACTCCCTTCAGACTGTAAGAGGTCGCTCGACCAGCTCCGCAATTATCTCGTTCCTTTTGCCGCTCGTCGCGATGGCGCCGGCGCGGTCGTCTTCTTCTGGCGTCGGGATGCGGTCAGATGGTCGTGCAGCCCACGGAGTGCGAGGAGATAGCCGGTCGGACCCAATCCAGAAATCTGCCCGATCGCGACTCCCGCGATATAGGACCGATGGCGAAACTCTTCCCGCTGATGAATATTGGACAGATGCACCTCGACCGTCGGCAGGCCGACCGCCGCAATGGCGTCCCGGATTGCGATGCTGGTGTGGGTATAGGCGGCCGGGTTAATGATGATCCCGTCGTATCCCGTCCGAGCCTCTTGAATCCAGGTGACCAGTTCACCCTCGCTATTTGACTGGCGTAGGTCCACCGTCACGGCCAACTCCTCCGCCAGCTTTGTGATGGCTGAGTCCAGGGCGTCGAGGGACAGGGTGCCGTAAATCGACTGCTCCCTGGTCCCGAGGAGATTCAGATTTGGACCGTGTAAGACTCGTATTCGTAGCATGTTTTTGTGTTCACATACTGGATATGTGAGGACGATGCCTCCTGACGGGGTCCAGCAGGGCGGCATTGTAGCAGTCTGCCTTAGACCGGTCAAACGTGCGAAAAATCTTATGAAGTCTTGGGGGAAGGCTCGTTCGTGCTGTCACGATCGTGACGACGTGATTCGATGGTGCGAAGCCACGCTTCCATCTGGGCCACGACTCCAGCGTGAGGCGATGGAGGAGGCATCAGCACCGTATCGGCGGCTTGGGAGTCCGGCTCCGACACCGCGAGCTGTTCCCCTGTCTGATCGTGTGTGCGGAGGGCGTTCTCCATCACTTTCACCGGCATAATAAATGGATCGGGAGAAGCGATCTTTGGTTCGGCTGGCGTTGAGACGGGAATGTCTTCTGGTGCGGTACTCGCCTCCGGGGCGGAGGCCGTGAATTCGACAGGCGCAAGCGCTGCAGTTGCCGGCTGGGCGGAGAGGTGACGCGTGACTGGAGCCGCCGGCTTTGGCCGTTCCGGTTCCTTCTTGTGTTTTAGCGGTCCTCCTAGCGCAGATTGGACTGAGAGCGCTTCTTCATCACGCGGGTTGACCACCAGGATGACGGCGCAGGATTGCAGTGCCGATTCGTTCAACCCCTGGCTCTGGTAGATCTTGATCAAAGTCCGGTGCGCGCGCAGATTTTCCGGGCTCAACTTGACGGATTCTTCCAGAATCGCCTTGGCCTTCGTGGTCTGAGCCAAGTGGTCGTACGCACGTCCAAGCGCGACCATGGCGGTAATAAAGCCGGGATACAATTTCAGGCCGTCTTCGAGGACGGCCGCAGCTTCCTGCCACATGCCAACCTTTCCGTACTCTTCGGCCAGTGGCATGAACACCTTGGAATGTGGATCTTTGGCTAACTGGGTGGCCAATCGATCGATTTCCAAGGCGCTCTCTGCGGCGTTCTGATTCTGAGCCATGGGCTGCTAGCGTCCTCCCGCCACTGGCTTGGGGGTCTGGTTGGATTGTCTGGTGCGGAGCAGTTCGTGCGCCCGGTTCAGGATCGCGTCGGCGAGTGCTCGTTTTGGCATCAGCGGCAGTTCTGTCATGGCTCCCTGCCGGTCGATCAATGTGGCTGCATTCTGATCGCTGCCGAATCCCGCTCCCTCTGTCGTGACATCGTTTGCGACGATGAGGTCAAGCCCTTTCGCCGTCAGCTTGTCTTTCGCGTGGGCGATCAGATCGCTGGTCTCAGCGGCGAAGCCAACCATGAGTTGCGTGGTCCGTTGGGCGGATAAGGAGGCCAGGATGTCAGTGGTCCGTTCGAGATCAAGCGTCTGATCCGTTCGCTCCTGTTTTTTTATTTTTTGCGGGGCCGGGTACTTGGGACGAAAATCTGCCACGGCGGCGGCCATGATCACAGTTGTCGACCATGCAAGACGAACGGACAGGGCCTTCGTCATGTCTTCAGCCGTGGCGACCGAAACGACCTCGACGCCTCTCGGAGCTGGTAAGGCCGTGGGACCGGTGACGAGAACCACCTGGGCTCCCCTTGCCTGGGCGGCTTCGGCGATGGCATAGCCCATCTTGCCGGAGGAGCGGTTTGAAATGAAGCGCACTGGATCAATCGGTTCTTGTGTCGGGCCTGCCGAAACTAGAATACGGTGCCCTTGCCAATCGCGTCGTGGAGCCAGCGCCGTCTGAATTGCCTCCAGAATTGTGCCTTCCTCTGCCAAGCGGCCTTGACCGATCCGTCCGGACGCGAGCGGGCCTTCTTCGGGATTCACCACGATCGTTCCCCTCGCACGCAACGCGCTTACGTGTTCTGTGACGGATGGATGGGTCCACATCCCTCCGTCCATGGCGGGGGCCACAATCAGCGGGCACTGTGCCGTGAGGAGCATGGTCGAAAGCAAATCGTCACCCAACCCCAGCGCAGCCCGTGCAAGACAATTGGCTGTGGCCGGAACAATGACGATGGCATCTGCCTGCTCGGGCAATGACAAGTGTTTCATCTCCTGATGCGCCTCGAACAGATCCGTCGAGACCGGATGGCCGGAGAGCACTTCAAACGTCAGCGGGGTGACGAACTTCGTAGCCGATTGCGTCATCACGACATGCACGATCGCTCCTTCACGGAGCAAGGTCCGGAGCAACGCGACCGCCTTATAGGCCGCAATACTGCCGGTCACACCGAGCACGATCTGCTTCCCAATCAACGTCGGCCCCATGGAGCCGGAGATCTGCACGAATTACTCCTCGCTCTCAGCCACCACTGGCTTCGGGGTGTCGTCGACATAGACGCTCAGCTCTTTCTTGATTTCCTTCGCATCGTCGCCGGTCATCATGGCAATGCGCTCCATTTCGCCTTCCTTGCCGCGCTTCGCTTCTTTCATCGCATTCCGCGCTTCCTCGCCGACGAGGTATTTGACTTGTCCCCGGAGGACTTCATCGAGGGCGATGGTCGTTTCTTTGGTGAAGCGCGAAGCGCCATGACGCGATCCTTGCAAAATGTGCTTCGCCCGCTGACCTGCAACGATCGCCAGCCGGTGGCGTGAGTCAAATTCATCTGTGGTGTATTGGGGCAAGAGTCTCAACATGTCGATCATGGATACGTTACTCCTTTGGGTGAGGAAAGATCTTTGCGATCTCCTGTTTTCTGTTCATCGTCGAGAATGAAATTATTCTCGAGCCACGTCATGTTCAATCGTTTCGTCTTTAAGCGTTCTGACCAGAAGATGCTTTCGAGATCGCGCAGCGATCGGCCGAGGTCTTCGTTTCGGACGATATAGGCATATTCCCGGTAGCTCCAGACCTCTTCTTTCACTTTGTGCAACCGCCGTTGAATCTCTTCCGGTGTATCGGAGGCCCTGGTTTGGAGTCGGGACCGGAGCACCGTCATCGAGGGAGGAAGGATAAAGATCGACACTGAATCCTCAAATCGCTTCTTGACCTGCATGGCCCCTTGCACATCGATCTCCAGTAACACATCGATCCCCTGATCGATCTTTTCAGTCAGCGATTTCCACGGCGTCCCGTAGAGCTGTCCATACACTCGGGCCCACTCGACGAATTCATTTCGCGCAACCATCTCTTGGAATGTTTGTTCTTCGACGAAATAATACTCGCGCGCATGCTCTTCGCCTGGCCGCGGCTTCCTTGTGGTATAGGACACTGAATGCCACAGCCATGGAAGGCTCGTCGTGAGTTGTTTGCAGAGCGTGGTTTTCCCCGTCCCGGAGGGTGCGGAGATAATGAAGAGAATTCCCCGTCGATCCGTCGAGGACCGCGGTTGGCTGGACGCCGGCACCGTGGAAGTTGTCGTGGTGCTTGAGCTCATTCGACGTTTTGAACCTGTTCGCGAATGCGTTCCAGTTCGGCCTTCATCTGAACGACATGACCGGCGATTTCCGCGTCGTTGGCTTTTGAACCGATCGTGTTGACTTCCCGCCCGAATTCCTGGAGCAGGAAATCGAGTGTTTTGCCCACAGATTCTGCACGGTTGAGCGTCTCATCAAACTGTATCATATGCGAGTCCAATCTGACTATTTCTTCCGTAATGTCACCACGATCCGCGTACACCGCCAATTCCTGATAGAGCCGGGGGGGATCGGGGATTTCCGAACCCAGCAGCTTCTCTACACGAATCTTCATTCTGTCAAAGGCCTCCTGGGCCAGCCGAGGGGTCCGTGCGGCAATGCAGGTCTTGTGCTCCCGAATTGTCTGGACCCGCGAGCGCATATCCTCTGCCAGGGCCTCCCCTTCGCGCGTTCGCATGGCATCAAGATCTGTCAGGGCCTGGGTGGTCAGCCGTTGGACCATCTTTGCCAATTTTGGGTCTTCCGCTGGTTGATCCGATACTGATACCACATCACGGAGCCCGGCCATGAGCGCCAAATCGATGGAACCGCTCAGTTTCAGGGATTTCTTGAGAGTCCGGAGGGCCTGATGGTACTGCTTCGCGAGGGGCTGGTCAAGATTAACGCTTCCGGTGCGCCCTTTGCCCCCTTGAACGGTCACCGTGATGTCGATGCGTCCACGGGTACAGCGTTGCTGGATGGCTTTCTTGAACGAGTCTTCCAGGTGGCTCAAAGGCCGAGGAAGGCGGCAGGCGATTTCGAGAAAGCGATGGTTGACGGAGCGCATTTCCACCGTCAAGGACCCATCCTGCCAGGGGGCCTGTCGTCGACCGAAACCGGTCATGCTACGAATCATTGGGGACCTTTCTCTTTCCATGGGCAGTGCCGATAAAGCGAACAGGTGCGGCACTGGGGTTTTCTGGCAAGACAGACATAGCGGCCATGTAACAACAGGCGTTGCGAGAAGGCCGTCCACTGGGATTTCGGCACGAGTTGCTGCAGGTCCTGTTCGACACGGTCTGGATTGTCTGATCTGGTCAGGCCGAGTCGCTTCGCCACGCGCTTCACGTGGGTATCGACAACGATACTGGGCCGGCTGAAGGCGGTCCCGAGCATGACATTCGCTGTCTTTCTACCGACGCCTGGCAATGTGATCAACTCATCCATGGTTTGAGGAACCTGTTCGCCGAAACGCTCGGTCACGGCCTTACTTGAGGCAATGAGATGTTTCGCTTTGTTCTTAAAGAATCCAGTGGAACGAATGAGCTGTTCAAGCTCAGGTAGATTAGCCGCTGCCAGCTCTGCCGGTCGCTGATAACGCCGAAAGAGAGAAGGTGTGACCTGGTTGACCCGCTGGTCGGTGCATTGGGCAGAGAGGATCGTGGCCACGAGCAACTCCCAAGGGGAACGATGGCCGAGTTCCATTTTCGGGCTTGGCATCGTGCGCTGGAGTGTCTTTGCAATCGCCCGAAGGCGTACGTGCCGATCTAACGATGGTAAAGATTTGGTAGTCATAGCTCGTACCAGCGAGGGGCGATTGTGCAGCGGGTTAAGGTCGAGATGCAAGCGTGACGGTCGGGGCTGCGGATTTCTGGGAAGTGCCGTCCATTGGGACAAGTGCGGCTAACCGCTCTTCGAGGTGCTGGATCAGTGGGGGCAAGGTCTCCGAATGCAGCGCCGAAACCCCGATCGCGCCGTAGCGCCGACACAGGGTCTCCGCTTGCCCGCTCGGAAGCTGATCGCACTTGTTGAACACCAGGACCCGTGGAAGCTGATCGAGGGTGAGGCTTTGAAGCACGGTGTCGACCGCTGCGATATGGGCGTCCAGATCTTTTGCCCCCGCATCGACCACATGGAGGAGGAGGTCGGCATCGCGCAATTCGTCCAATGTCGTTCTGAATGCAGCGAGGAGATCTTTAGGAAGGTCGCGAATAAATCCCACCGTGTCAGTGATGATCACTTCACGGCCAAGCGGGAAACGCAGTCTGCGGCTGGTGGTATCGAGTGTTTCAAACACGCGTGGGGCCGCACTGACCTGACTGTTCGTTAAGACGTTGAGCAATGTCGACTTGCCGGCGTTTGTGTAACCCACAATGGAGAGAACTGGGAATGCCTGTCGGACGCGGCGCGATCGGCGTTGGTCTTGGTGACGGGCAAAGCCCTCGATCTCTCGTTCCAAATAGTCGATGCGTTCTCTGATGCGACGGCGGTCCGTTTCGAGCTTCGTTTCACCGGGACCTCTGCTGCCAATGCCTCCACCTAAGCGCGAGAGACTCGTTCCCTGACCGGAGAGACGGGGAAGCAAATAACGAAGTTGCGCCAACTCGACCTGCACCTTACCTTCTCGGCTATGCGCCCGTTGCGCAAAAATATCGAGAATCAGCTGGGTGCGATCGATGACCGTGAGGTCGGTGATCTCTGCAATGGCGCGCAGCTGCGCGGGAGCTAAATCTTGATCGAAAATGAGCAGGTCCGCCCCCTTTTGCATGGCTTGCATCAGCACGTCTTTGAGCTTGCCGCTTCCCAATTGAAACCGATGATGGCCGCTCTGGGTGCGTTGCACTAAACGGTCGATCACCATGAGATCTGCGGAGGAGGCCAGTTCAGCTAACTCGGCGAGGCGGTCTTCTTGCTCGGACTTACTCTTGGGCGAGGCACTCACAAGGATGGCGGTCTGATTCTGGACCATCGTGTGCGACACGCTCTGACGTTGAAGGTCTGACTCCAGTTCACGAATGAATGTCTCGAAACTCACCGGGCATTGATGCACCAGTGTGGGCTTCAGCAGTGTATACAACTGCCCCTGCGGACTAGGTGGATTTAGATGGGCCAGGGCAAGCAACCCTGGTTCGCCTTTCGGGGTGACGGCCAATGTTCCGACCATGTCAAGTCTGAGCAGGCCCAGCATGGTGAGGTCTTCTTGAGTGATAGGCTGCTCCTTCAGATGCGAGCGGATCAGCCGAAGGCCCCTCAGCGAACGCGGGCTTGCACGAAACGTGGCCAGAGTCGTTGGCGAGGGCTCGGTACCGGCACCGACTAAGACGTCTTGAACGGCTCCTCGCCTAGTGATGACCAGTCCGATGGGACGCCGAATTTCGTGCGTGAACTGTGCAAGGGTTTTTGCCGCTTCAGATGAGAGGACGTCGTCCACGGGCATACGTCGACGATACAGCCGCTCCAGCATGGCGAGCTGGCTGGCACGGAGACCGAGAACCTGTCCGTGAATCTCTGGAATGGGCGTCGTTTCCTTACATCGGTTGGTTAGATCGCCTGTGCGAATGGTGAAACCATCGAGGCGTGGGCATCAATGTCCAGGGATGCACGGAGTCCTGCGCGAAGAGCCTGCCTCCCCGCTGCCGCGATCATCGCAGCATTATCCGTACAGTAGGCCAGCGGGGGAAGGCTCAGGCGCAGGTCTTCGGATGCGGCTCGTTGCTGGAGCAGCGCGCGCAACCGAGAATTGGCGGATACCCCTCCGACGACGGCCAATGCAAGAGCGCCGGATGACTGGACTGCGGCAAAGGCTTTGTCAACCAAGACGGCCACGATGGCCTCCTGATAACCGGCCGCGAAGTCAGCAGCTCGCAATATGCGAGATTGCTCAGGCATTGCTTGAAGTGCATACAGCAACGAGGTTTTTAAACCGCTAAAACTAAAATCAAGACTCCCCTTCTTGAGATATGAACGTGGAAATGCAATGGCGTCTGGGCTTCCCAGCCGCGCCAAGCGATCGATGGCTGGTCCCCCAGGATATTCCAGTCCAAGTAACTGAGCGCCTTTGTCAAAGGCCTCCCCAGCCGCATCGTCTCTGGTACCGCCAAGGAGCCGGCAGTGACCGCTGGGCTCCTTGTAATAGAGATGGGTATGTCCACCCGAGACAACCAGAACCACGCAGGGTAATGGAAATGCTGGGTCCTGCAACCAGGCGGAAGCGATGTGGCCCTCGAGATGGCTTACGCCGACCACCGGAATATTCAAGGCATAGGCCAGCGCTTTTGCATAGTTGACTCCGACGAGGAGCGCGCCGGCTAGGCCGGGTCCCTGAGTGACGGCGATTCCAGTGAGATCGATCCATGCGAGACCGGCTTGTTGCAGCGCCGCAGCGGAAACATCTTCAATCGATTCAATGTGGGCACGGGAGGCAAGCTCTGGAACGACGCCTCCGAATCGCTGATGAACGGCATGCTGCGACGAAATAACGTTCGAGAGGACGGCACCGTCTACGGCAAGCACCGATGCGGCTGTTTCATCACACGATGTCTCGATACCAAGGATGGGCCCCGGCATCCAGACGGAAGTGGGCTGTTCAAGGGTCGTCATCATGAAGTCTTTGCCGATCACGCGACCTGGATCGATGAAAACTGCATCAGTCTGAGAGATGCCAAATAACACGGCCCTTGTGGCCGCTGGCGCCACAAGGGCCGTGTCGTACTCTATGCGATGGCGTCGCGCAGGTACAGGGCTGGGACATTAGACGCCAGCCATCGCCTCCTGCTCGATGAATGCCGGAGCGCCGTCGCGAAGGACCACACGGATCTTTCGGCATTCCTTGAACCGTCCCTTAATCATCTCTTCGGAGAGTGGATCGCCGATCGCACGCTGAATCGTCCGGCGCATCGGTCTGGCTCCGTAGAGCGGTTCGTAGCCTTCTTTAATCAACCACTGCTTGACGTCATCCTCGACCTCGAGCTCCACACCCTTCTCAAGGAGACGAAGGTTGAGTTGACCCAAGAGAATGTCGAGGATATTGTAGAGATGGGTTTTGTCTAATTGATGGAAGACCACGATCTCGTCGATCCGGTTCAGAAACTCCGGGCTGAACGAACGGCGCAATTCTCCCAACACTTCTTCCTTCTTATGCCGCTCCTGATCGCCTTCCGTGCTCTGGAATCCAAGCGAGACCCCCTTCTGGATCATCTTGGTCCCGATATTGGAGGTCATGATGATGACGCAATTCTTGAAGTCGATTTTGCGCCCGAGGCTGTCGGTCAGCACCCCGTCGTCCAATACCTGCAGCAGGATATTGAACACATCAGGATGGGCCTTTTCGATTTCGTCGAACAAGACCACTGAATAGGGCCGACGCCGGACCCGTTCAGTCAATTGGCCACCTTCTTCATATCCCACGTACCCCGGAGGGGCTCCGAAGAGTCGAGAACTGGTGAACTTTTCCTGATATTCGGACATGTCGATCCGAATGAGTGAGTCTTCACTATTGAAGAGGAACTCAGCTAACGTTCTTGCCAGCTCGGTTTTCCCAACCCCGGTGGGTCCTAGGAAGATAAAGGACCCGATAGGCTTCCGCGCTTCCTTGAGACCGGCGCGTGAACGCCGAATGGCCCGAGCCACGGCAGAGATCGCTTCGTTCTGTCCGACTACGCGCTTATGGAGGAATTCCTCCATGCGCAGCAGTTTGTTCGATTCTTCTTCTTCGAGCTTGAAGAGCGGAATGCCCGTCATCTTAGAGACGACATAGGCCACGTCTTCTTTTCCGATCGTCGGCTTGTTCTTTTCCTGATTCTTTTTCCACTCGCGCTTAGATTCATCGAGAAGTTTGCGCAGTCGTTCTTCTTCCTCGCGATGACGAACAGCTTCCTCGAAGCTCTGCATCGAGATGGCCAGTTCCTTTTCGCGAGAGACTTTCTTCAGCTCTTGTTCCATCGCCTTCAGATCCGACGGCAGCGCATACGTCTGCAATTTTGCGCGTGACCCCGTCTCGTCGATCAAATCGATGGCCTTGTCCGGGAGAAAGCGGTCGCTAATGTATCGATCGGACAGCTTGACTGCCTCGAGGATGGCCTCTTCGGAAATCTCGACACCATGATGCTCTTCGTACCGATCGCGAAGCCCTTGGATGATCAGCACTGTTTCTTCGATGCTCGGCGGCTGGACGTGAATCGGTTGGAACCGTCGCTTGAGGGCTCCGTCTTTCTCAATATGCTTTCGGTATTCATCGAGAGTCGTGGCG
>JANYBU010000136.1 GCA_025360665.1 Nitrospira sp. | reverse complement strand
TGGGTAGGCGACTGCCGCACCGAGGAGGCTCAAGACAATTCCGCCAAGAAAGAAGGGTACGGCGTAGGGCATGATTTGTTCATAGATCGCGCCGAAACTCACATCATGCCAGTCGAAGGAGGGGCTGTCCGATCGGCCGAGCAAGAGTGCACCGACCCAGTAGGTGGCGCCGAGGATAGGGACCACGGTCCAGGGATTGTTGAGAAAGGCGCCCACCATGAGCGCGAGAAGGTTGAGTCTCAATGCCCATGCGCAGAAGAACACCATGACGGTGTGTAATCCGTAGGCCGGGGAAAAGCCAATGAAGACCCCGATGGCGAAGGCCAGCGCTGTTCGCTGCGGCGATTCCCGCAGATGGAGGACTTGTTTCAGTAGCGATCGAAATGAAGGGATCTTGGCCATGGCCGTCGTGGATGACGCTGGTTACGTGAAATGTTCGTAACTGGTGTTCGCCAACCGGTGACGCCGTCCGTGAGGAGACACGGCCTGTATTCCGAAGCGAAGGGGATGAATTTTCCCGATACAGGTCAGGGAGAATCCTCGCTCGATGGCTATCCGTTCGAGTCGCGGGCGCTGTCGTGGTGGTACGGTAAAGAGCAATTCATAATCCTCGCCTCCGGTCAGCGCGAGGCCCACCGGGTCGAGCGTCCGAGATGCTGCATAGGCACGGCAGGCCGGCGATAACGGGAGCGCGCTCAGATCGAGGTCCGCCCCGACATGGCTTTCCTCGCAGATGTGGCGGAGGTCGCCGGAGAGGCCGTCTGAAATATCAATCGCGGAGGTTGCGAAGCGATGGGTACTGAGCCACTGGCCTTCCGCGACGCGCGCGGTCGGATGCAGGTGCCGTCCGATCAGAAATTTCCGGTGCCTGGTCGAGAGGGCAGCGGTGTGCGTGTGGCGTTTCGCATGGGGTGGCGGTTCGTTCAAGAGTCTCAGCCCGGCCAAGGCGTCGCCGATTGTGCCGGTCACGTAGAGGAAGTCTCCGACTCGTGCACCGCTCCGAAACAGCGCCTTGCGGGGAGGAACTATCCCGGTCAGCGTCACGCTGAGAAACCATCCGCCGCTCGAAGCCGACGTATCTCCGCCGATGAGTCCTACGCGGTGCGGGCGGCAGGCGGCCATCATCCCTCGGTACAGCTGATGAACTTGGCGGCTGGTGCCGGTACGGGGAATGGCCAAGGCGATAAGCAGATACTGCGGGCGGCCTCCCATCGCCGCGATGTCGCTGAGATTTGCCGCTGCGGCGCGGAAGCCGATATCAGCCATCGTGGCGGTTCGGAGGTCGAAGTGGACCCCTTCTGTTAAGAGGTCGGTCGTGAGCAACGTCCATTGGCCGGCTCGTGACGTAATGATCGCGGCATCATCGCCGATCCCTTGAATCACCGAGGGAGTACGGCGGCTATGACGTCGGTGGAGGGCTCGAATGAGATCGAATTCGTGGATCGTGGGACGGACCTTCGTGCGGACCGTGGACGCCATGCTAGTAGGTTCCTGAAAAACCATTGTGCGTGATGTGGAAATCAACGACCAGCAGATCGGAGATGACGAGTACATGCCCCTGCAGGATAGCCGAGCGAGATGGGCTGATCTGGTTCATCTGGTTTGTTTTGTTCATCTGGTTCGTCTAGTTCAACCAAACAAACCAAATAAACAAGAGAAACCAACCGATTCTCGCACTTCACGCCCACAGCCTCTGCCGGACTGTTTTAGTATCCTGTTAGCCAGGACTATTCATGAATAGTCCTGGCTAGTGGTGTTGTCGGGGAGGCGTTGCCGTGGTGGTTGCATGCACCGGTAGCGCGCGCGTGGATCGCCCTGTCTTCGCGCGGGCAGCGTGTTTTTTGTGCTGTGGCTGCGGCGTGCGGGGCTTGCCCGTTGGACGTGTGGATTTCGATCCCCGTCGGAGAGCCACCTTCATCACATCATCCATCGTGTCGGCAAAGACGAGGTGGATGCCCTTCAAAATATGCTTGGGAATCTCATCGAGATCCTTCTTGTTGCGTTTCGGAAGAATCACGGTGGTGAGTTTGGCTCGTTTGGCCGCCAAAAGTTTTTCCTTCAATCCTCCGATGGGGAGCACTCGGCCTCGGAGCGTGATCTCGCCTGTCATCGCCAAGTCGCGGCGTACTGGGATTTGTGACAACGTCGAGGCAATGGCGATGGCCATGGTAATGCCTGCCGAGGGGCCGTCCTTGGGAATCGCCCCAGCCGGCACGTGGATATGGAGGTCTTGGGTGGTGAATACATCGGGATTGATGCCGAGGGTGCGCTCGCGCGACCGGACGTAGCTCAACGCGGCCTGGGCGGATTCCTTCATCACGTCGCCCAGCTGGCCTGTGAGCGTCAATTGCCCCTTACCCTTCATCGCCGTGGCCTCGATGTAGAGCACGTCGCCACCGGACTCCGTCCAGGCTAACCCGGTAGCCACGCCGATCTCATCTGTCTCCAATTCCTCTTCAGGCACGAACTTGGGGACGCCGAGATACTTGTGCAGGTTGGCCGGATTGACGGGGAACCCCACGCCTTTGCCTTCCGCTACTTTCTTCGCCACCTTGCGCATGACGTTGGCGATTTCGCGCTCAAGATTCCGGACGCCGGCTTCACGCGTATAGTTGGCAATGATCTGACGCACTGCCGGCTCGTCGATGCGGACATGTTTCTCGGTGATACCGTGTTCGTTGAGTTGCCGGGGGATCAGATATTTCTGGGCGATACCCAACTTTTCTTCTTCGGTATAGCCGGGGATCCCGATCACTTCCATCCGGTCGCGTAAGGCGGGCAAAATGGGGTCGATCAGATTCGCCGTCGTAATGAACATCACTTCGGTCAGGTCGAAGGGCACGCCCAGGTAGTGGTCCGTGAACGAGTTGTTCTGTTCCGGGTCGAGCACTTCGAGCAAGGCTGCGGAGGGATCGCCGCGAAAATCCATCCCGACCTTGTCGACTTCGTCCAGCATGAAGACCGGGTTGTTGGTGCCGGCTTGTTTCATGCCTTGAATGATGCGGCCTGGGAGTGCGCCGACGTAGGTGCGTCGATGACCGCGGATCTCGGCTTCATCACGGACGCCACCGAGACTGATGCGGACAAACTCGCGACCGAGCGCGCGGGCGATCGACTTTCCGAGCGAGGTCTTCCCGACGCCGGGCGGCCCGACGAAGCAGAGAATCGGACCCTTCATTTTGTCTTTGAGCTTCCGCACGGCGAGATACTCAAGGATCCGTTCCTTCACCTTCACCAGATCGTAGTGGTCCTCGTTGAGCACTTTGGCGGCAGCCTTGAGGTCGAGGTTGTCCTTCGACCTCTTGGACCAGGGCAGTTCCACGATCCACTCGAGATAGGTTCTGACGGTCGCAGATTCAGCGGTATCCGGATGCATTTTCTCAAGTCGTTTGAGCTGCTTTTCGGTTTCTTTGAGCACCTTCTCCGGCAT
>JANYBU010000094.1 GCA_025360665.1 Nitrospira sp. | reverse complement strand
AAACATTCCACAATACTCTTAGATAAGGATGTAAATTAACCACTGTGCAATATAAAGATAATTTGGTAATTCCATTTATCGTATGTAGTCTAACTCCATCTTCACGAATGAAAATGTGAAACGGACGACGATATATAAAATATGTGATAGCAAACAAACTTAGAAAAACCAAAATTACTATGTATAAATGGATATTCATATTTCTAAACTCCCAAATCCAAGATGCCAAACCAATAGCATCTTTCAATAATTCCATAACCCACCTCCTTCTTAGAGATGGATTATTCCCATCTCTTACTAAGCTGTTGATATTACGATCAACTTAGCAAAAGATGGAACCTGAGTCAAGCGGATAGGCATAAAATGTGTTGGTCTAAAGGGGCAGGTTTCTGACAAAGAACCTGCCCTTTTGCATTTCATCAGCGGATTAAAAATTGCGTGATTGCAAAACCTGAGTCTTAACTTCTGCTTCAAATGGACAAGAAGCGTCATCACTACATCCCGAAAGCCTATCTGAAGTCCTTCTGTGATAGCACCGGAAAAGTTCTTGTCTATCGCAAGGATGATCCGTACAAGGCCATTGCGTTGTCACCCGACAAAACAGGCTTTCGCAAGTACTACTACTCCCAACCGAGACCCGATGGCGGGAAAGATCACAATGCGCTCGAGGATTGCTTCTCAAGCATAGAAACCAAGTGGCCGAGGATCGTTGATCAACTTTACCGTCGAGAGAATCTCAATGATTCCCTGGTGGACATATTCGGTTTCATGGCTCTGCAGCGTGCGCGCGTGCCCGCCAGTCGTGATGCAATTGAGAAGATGAAAGCAGAAGAGGTAAAGGCCAAGGTTCGTCGATTGGACGCCGCGGGGAAGCTACCGCCGAAGCCCGTGGGCTTTGAAGACCTACTTGACCATGTTGAAGTCACTATCGACCCACACCAATCCATTCACGCCATGGTTCACGTGATACGGGTAACTGGTCACGTGTTCGATCGGATTGGCTTCTTTGCGGTTTACAACAAGACCGACGTACCATTTTTGACTAGTGACAATCCTGTAATATGGTTCGATCTTTCTGTTCAGGACGCCGACCTGCGGCCATATGTTCTCCGGCCTGATGGTCCGGTTGTCTTGCTGTTTCCCGTTAGTCCGTCACTCATCATCTTTGGAGACTCGTCGGACCGGGGCCGGTTTGCATCAGAGGGGTTAGGGGTAGCAGATCTGTCGGATATTGGCTCAGTCGAGATGATCAATCGGCAAGTCTGTCGTTTCGGGTACCAGGCTATCTTTGCGCAAAAGGCAGGACAGGAACGAATTATAGAGGAGCATGCCGGCTTGTCCCCTATCATACGTTTCAACAGAATTGATGCAGGCGAAGATGAGGTCGTCTTCTTTGAGATGGCTTTCGGAAAGCGAGAACGAAAGCCAAAGTGGGTTGAATAACTGAAGCCACCAGCAACAGCTCCGTGAGTATTTCAATGTGTTGGTTTGGTTTTGAGGTAACACTTGAGACATGTCTCGTCTGCCTGCTCGTTCCCCGTTGCGGCTGAACTGGCTTGGGCCTCTTCAGTCTGAGCTCTAGGCCCCCACAGTTCTTCCTATTCAGTTTGGCAGTGGCAGGATCATTCTGGTTGCGGTATTGTTACGGTCTTACGGCTAGGCTAGGGCAAGAGGAATGAGGAGAACAAAATTTTATCTCTAGCCTCAAGGCTCTCACCTCCAGCAGGCTGGGGGAAAACCACACTTAGCAGAACGGTATTTCGATAGTCCGCCGTGTGCCACAACAGGAAAATGTTCCCGCAGGATGCTGAAAAAGGCCGTTCAGCAAGGCCGCAGGCGAGTCGAAACCGGAGGCGTACCCTCAGGGGTACGTTGAGGATTTCGATGAGCCGAGAACGATGCTGGCGGACTTTTTCAGCATCCTGCAAGAAAGTGACATGATTGCGATCATCGATTACGGCATGGGCAATCTCCGTAGTGTCTCCAAAGCCTTTGAGGCGGTGGGGCATCAGGCGGTGGTCACGCGTGATCCAGGCGTGATTGGGAATGCCAGCCATGTTGTCCTGCCTGGTGTTGGAGCCTTTGGCGATTGCATGGCCAATGTTGAGCGCTATGGGTTGGCGGAACCGATTCGCGCAGCGATTCAATCGGGAAAACCATTTCTAGGAATCTGCTTGGGGCTCCAATTGTTGTTTGAGGAAAGTGAGGAATTTGGGACCCACAAGGGGCTCGGCATTATCCCCGGAAAAGTCAGACGATTTGCTGCCGACCAGGGGCTGAAGGTGCCGCACATGGGTTGGAATAACGTCACGATTGAGCGGCCCTGTCCCCTGTTCGAGGGGATTCCCAACGGGTCGTATTGGTACTTTGTGCATTCCTTTTACGTCGATCCGTTTGACAAGACCGTTGCGGCAACCACGACGGACTACGGGACGACGTTTGTCTCGAGTATTTGGCGGGACAATGTGGTGGCCTGTCAGTTCCATCCCGAAAAGAGTCAGGCCGTCGGGTTACGGTTGATCAAAAATTTTGGGGGGTGGAAGTGAGCACGATGAGCAATAAGGGACGGTCGATGGCCTTGGTGGGACTGGCTGTGCTGGTGGTTGCCGGCTGCAGCGGATCGAAAGTGACCACGAAGGTGTCCGCGGAATTGCCGCGCTATCAGATTCGTACCATCGCTTTGGTACCATTCACGATTCTCGCGACGCCACAGATGAGGGACGTCGTCGATCAGACTTTCTCGGCGCCGCAGGGAGCTCGCCGGTCTGATATGGCGATAGCCGTGCCGCCGAATACCGAACAACCTCTTCGGCAAACAGTCACAGTGCCGACTGGTGCTGGGGCGACAGTCACGCAGTTACTGTGGAGCCGGTTGAAGACAAGGCAGGGTGTGACAGTGCTTTCGCCGAGTGAGGCAGCGAAAGTGTTGGCCTCTCCGGCGACGCCTCAACCTTCCGCCGGTCAGTCATCGGCGGTGACGGTGGCAAAACAGCTCAAGGTGGATGCCTCGTTGATCGGCCAAGTGTTGGTGTACCAGGAACGAGTCGGTGGTCGCTTTGGTGCCAGCCCCCCGGCAACGGTGGGTTTTGAAGCCAAGGTCGTCGCGGCTGACGGGCAAGTCTTGTGGGAAGGGAATTACTATGAGAGGCAGCGGCCGATGACGGAAGACTTTATGGGATTCATTCAGCGGCATGGGGTGTTTGTCACGGCGGAGGAGCTGGCGATCTACGGGGTTGAACATATGCTCCTCGAATTTCCGTTTGGAACGGTAGGGGAACGCTAACTGGGGACGGTTCTTTGTATGCTCGTTATTCCAGCGATTGATTTGAAAGATGGCCGCTGTGTGCGGTTGCGTCAGGGCGACATGGCGTCCGAAACGGTCTACTCCGACGACGTGTCGGCTGTCGCGAGGCAATGGCAACAAGGTGGTGCGACGCTGATCCATGTGGTGGACCTGAATGGAGCCGTGGATGGGGAGCCGCGCAATCTTTCCCAGATCGAAGCGATCATTCGCACCGTGAGCCTAAATATACAGGTCGGAGGAGGGATCCGGTCGATCGAGACTGTGCGTCGCTATCTCGGCGCGGGTGTAACCAGGGTTGTGCTCGGCACTGCGGCAGTGACCGATCGGTCTTTCTTGGAGAAGGCCTGTCTGGAGTTTCCTCGCCAGATTCTGTTGGGACTGGATGCGCGGGATGGGAAGGTGGCGGTAAAAGGCTGGACGGCGTTGTCGGAGACGAAGGCGACCGATCTGCTTAAGGAGCTGGCAGGCTATGCCTTGGGCGCCGTGATCTATACGGACATTGCACGGGATGGGATGTTGGGCGGGCCGAATCTGGTGGCGTTGCGGGAGGTGGTTGAGTTGTCGTCCTTCCCCATGATCGCCTCCGGAGGTATTTCGCGCGTCGAAGACTTGCGGGCTGTGCAGGCGCTCGGTCCAAGGGTTGAAGGTGCGATTGTGGGGAAAGCGCTCTACGATGGCAAATTAGATTATCGGGCCGCTCTTGCGGCTCTTGGTGCTGAGTAAGGGCCTGGCGTGAGGAATTCCTTGCTGACATTTACGTTTTACGCTTCATGAGTTGTCATGTTGACCAAACGCATTATCCCCTGCCTCGATGTCAAAGACGGCCGCGTCGTCAAAGGCGTGAGCTTTGTGAATTTGCGCGATGCGGGAGATCCGGTCGAAGTGGCAACGGCCTACGATCGCGAAAGGGCCGATGAGCTCTGTTTCCTCGACATCACCGCCTCTCATGAGAATCGCAAGACCATCATCGACGTGGTCGAGCAGACGGCGGCGCGCGTGTTCATGCCGCTGACCGTCGGTGGGGGAGTGAGAACGCTCGAGGATATCCGGGCGCTGTTGAATGCGGGCGCTGATAAAGTGAGCATCAATACGGCGGCAGTCCAACGGCCGGAATTTGTGAAGGAAGCGGCGGAGCGATTCGGGACACAATGTATCGTCGTGGCGATCGACGCCAAGCGCCGTCCCGCGCCGGCAACAGGGTGGGAAGTGTTCACCCACGGCGGCCGCAAGTCGACCGGTCTCGATGTCGTCGAATGGGCGAAGACGATGGCGCAGTATGGGGCCGGTGAGGTTTTGCTCACGAGCATGGATCAAGATGGGCAACAACAGGGTTATGACCTCGCGTTGACTGCCACCGTGTCAGAGGCTGTCTCGATTCCTGTGATTGCGTCGGGCGGCGTGGGGAATTTGGATCACCTCTATGACGGATTCGTTAGGGGCAAGGCCGATGCGGTCCTGGCCGCGTCTATTTTCCACTTCCGGACGCACACGATTCCGGAGGCGAAAGCCTATCTTCGTCAGAAGGGAGTGGCGGTTCGATAATGGATGTGGGGCAATTGAAATTCGATGCGCAGGGACTGATTCCCGCAGTCGTGCAGGATTGGCGGGATGGTACGGTGCTGATGGTAGCCTTCATGAATCAGGAGGCACTGCAGAGGACGGTCGAAACCAAGTCCGTGCACTTCTGGAGCCGTTCGCGCCAGACGTTATGGGAAAAGGGTGAGACCTCCGGTCATAGGCTGAAGCTCAAGGACCTATTTCTAGATTGTGACGGCGATGCCCTTCTCGTGAAGGTCGAACCTGTCGGCCCGACGTGCCATACGGGGGAGCGGGCTTGCTTCTTTTCGCGTCTGGACTCGCCGGAGACGAAGACCTCCGAGTCCTGGGGTGGAATTCTTGAGCGCCTCTACCAGATGATCCAAGAGCGGAAGCGTCAGCCCTCGAGTGATTCTTACACCTCCAAGTTGCTGGAAGGCGGTGTCGATCGTATTCTGAAGAAAGTCGTCGAGGAAGCCGGGGAGGTGGCGATTGCGGGGAAGGGTGGGAAGAAGGACGAGATCGTTTACGAAACTGCGGATCTGCTGTTCCATACATTGGTGGCGCTGGGGTACCATGGCGTGACACCTCAAGAAGTCTATCAGGAGCTGGCGACCCGGTTCGGGAAGTCGGGTTTGAGAAAAGGAACCACCTCATGAGCGAGTGCATTTTTTGCCAAATCGTCGCGAGGACCATTCCCGCGGCGCTCGTCTATGAGGACGACATGGTGGTCGCGTTCGACGATGTCAATCCCCAGGCGCCGACGCATACGCTCGTTATCCCCCGAAAACATGTGGCCTCGATTGCCGAACTTCAAGGTTCGGATGTCGGGCTACTCGGACGTTTGATGCTGGCCGGCAA
>JANYBU010000064.1 GCA_025360665.1 Nitrospira sp. | reverse complement strand
TTTGCTGGTCGGTCCCGATCGGGCGCCGGCCCGCGCGATGTTGAAAGCCGTTGGATTCACCGACGAGGATTTGTCTCGTCCGATCATCGGCGTCGCCAATACCTGGATCGAAGTCATGCCCTGCAACTTCCACCTGCGCCGATTGTCGGAACGGGTTAAAGCCGGCATTCGTGCCGCGGGCGGCACTCCCATCGAGTACAACACCATCGCGGTGTCGGATGGCATTTCGATGGGGACCGAGGGGATGAAGGCTTCGTTGATCAGTCGGGAGGTGATTGCCGATTCGATCGAACTCGTGGCTCGTGGGCACCTGTTTGACGGTGTGGTGGCACTCTCCGGCTGCGACAAGACCATTCCCGGCACCGTGATGGCCCTTGCTCGCCTGAACTTGCCGTCGGTGATGCTCTACGGCGGCTCGATCATGCCGGGCCAGTTCCAAGGCCACGACGTGACCATTCAAGACGTGTTCGAAGCAGTAGGAAAACATGCCTCCGGCACAATGACCGACACCGAGCTCAAAGATCTCGAAGACCATGCCTGCCCAGGCCCTGGTGCCTGCGGAGGCCAGTTCACGGCTAACACCATGGCGATCGCGTTCGAGTTCCTCGGCATTTCGCCGATGGGACGCAACGGGGTGCCGGCCATGGATCAGCGGAAGGACGACGTAGCCTTCGAGTGCGGGAAGATGGTCATGGATCTGCTGAAGCGAGACCTGCGGCCTCGCCAGATCATCACACGGAAATCGCTGGAAAATGCTATTGCCGCGGTCGCGACGACCGGCGGCTCGACGAATGCGGTACTGCATCTGCTCGCCATCGCGCGCGAAGCCAACATCAACCTCAGCATCGACGACTTCGACAAGATCAATCGGAAAGTGCCGTTGCTCGCCGACCTGAAGCCGGGCGGACGATTTACCGCGTCGGATCTCTATGCGGCTGGAGGGACCACCCTGGTCGCCAAACGGCTGCTTGATGCCGGAATTTTGCACGCAGGCCAACCGACCGTGACCGGTCGGACGATTGGGGAAGAGGCTCAGGACGCCAAGGAAACATCCGGCCAGCAAGTCCTCAGACCCCTGTCGAATCCGATCAAGCAGACCGGCGGGCTCGTGATCTTAAAGGGAAATCTCGCTCCAGGCGGCTGTGTCGTGAAGGTGGCCGGACATTCGATCATGACGTTCCGCGGCCCTGCGAAAGTGTACAACCGGGAAGAGGATGCCTTTGCCGCCGTGCAGTCCCACAAAATCAAAGCGGGTGATGTCGTGGTGATTCGCTATGAAGGTCCGTCCGGCGGACCCGGCATGAGAGAAATGCTTGGCGTGACCGCAGCCATCGTCGGTGCGGGGCTGGGCGACTCCGTCGCGCTGCTCACCGACGGCCGCTTCTCCGGCGCCACCCATGGCCTGATGGCTGGCCATGTCGTACCAGAAGCCATCAAGGGCGGCCCGATCGGAGCCGTGAAGAACGGCGACATGATTGTCTTCGATATCGCCAAACGAACGCTGACCGTAGAACTCTCACAGAAAGAGATCAACTCCCGGCTCAAGAAGGTCAAACAGCCACGGCCACGCTACACCTCCGGCGTGATGGGCAAATACGCGCGACACGTCTCGTCTGCCTCGGAAGGGGCAATTACCACGTAGGAATGAGCAGAGAGCGGCTGGACTGGCTGGATTATCCGACAAGCAGTACGTGATTATCAGCTCTCAACCTGCTCGCTCGGCATGAGGTGCCTGGCAAATCGCAGCTTGTGATCGGATAAAGAACTTCTCTCGTGCCTATCGCCCCTTCATTCGTCCACGCATTTCCGACATCATGCTGTCGAGGTCGGTCTCCGCTGTCGCACGATCGCTGATCAGCTGATCGAGGTTATACGGACGACTCGGAACCGGCTGGGCCACATCCGACTTCATCATGGGCTTACGCGATAGATCAGATTGAGGGGGCTGGACTGGTTTGGCTTGGGGCTGAACTGACGGAGCAGGCTGGTCGATCATGTCTGTCTGGTCTATCCCCCTTTACCCCCTCCCTGCCCCCTTACCTCCACACCTTGTTCCCGCAACCATTGTGTGGCGACACTCGACTTGAGCGAGAAACTGATGCTCGTGATCGGAAGGCCATCCGAGGCCACGCGAGCAATCGCCGTGTTGACCCCAACCATCCGCCCTTCTCCATCCAAAAGTGGCCCACCTGAGTTTCCACGGTTCAATCCGGTTTCGGTCTGAAAAACTTGCTTGCCCCTCACCCCATTGAAGTTATCGACTTCGGCGCTGATCACTCCAGTAGTCAATGTCCACAATCCACCTTGTTCTGGATGACCAATGGCCACCACTCGATCCCCGATCCTAGCCCGCCCCGATTCACTCACATCGACGACAGGCAGCGGTTCTTTGACGCCTTCGAGTTTCAATAGGGCAAGGTCCAATGGTTGCGAATAGGCCACGACCTTGGCGCGGACCATACGAGAGAGATCGCTCTTTGACTCTCCCGTGACTCGGGGTGGTTTGAGAAACACAGACAGACGGGCGAAGGGTCTCCCGGTCTGCTCTTCGATCGCAACGTGAGCATTGGTGAGGACTAATCCGTCCGACTGAATGATCGAACCGGTTCCGCCACTCCCCTTCCTGCCGCCGTCCGCATACCCCATCACCATCACTACGGCTGGAGAGGCTTGTTCATAAATCTCACGGGGCGATAATTCCTTACCGATGGCCACCGTGCTCCATATCACGGAGAGTACGAACAGGACCCCCCACGTCATCGACCTCATCATGGCCTCCTTCTTTCTTGCAGGATAGCCGCGCGAGACAGGCGGGACGAGCGAGACGAGGAGCGTTCGAGGTCCGAAGTTCGAGGTTTTCGGAACTTCGAACCCCGAACTTCGAACTACGGGTCGCGCCTTTCTCGCATGTCGCGCGCTTGCGGATTTTCTTGAGATCCTGCTAGGCGCGCCGATAGAACTCCGCAATCATCTCGACGACGTAGACCTGCTGCGCTTCTGTCAATTCGGCATAGATCGGAATAGACATCACCTCTTCGGCCGCCTGTTCTGACAGAGGGAAGGACCCCTTCTGATGCCCTAAATCGCGGTAGCAGTTTTGGAGATGCATGGGAAGCGGGTAGTATACTTCCGTGCCGACCCCTTTCTCCCTGAGGAAGGTTCGCAACTCGTCGCGCTTCGGTGCTCGGACAGTGAATTGGTTATACACATGGAAATTGCCCGGCACCGTTGGTGGAAGCGCGACGCGATCCGCATGCTTCGTCCGGGCAAATATCTGCTGATAACGTTCGGCATTCCGACGTCGCCCCTCGTTCCACTGGTCAAGATACTTGAGTTTGATCTGGAGTACGGCAGCCTGGAGCGCATCCAACCGGCTATTGATCCCTACCGCCTCGTGGAGATAACGGACCTCGCTCCCATGAACCCGGAGCATAGCCATGGAGTCCGCAAGGGCTTTGTCGTTCGTCGTGATGAGCCCCCCATCTCCAAAGCCGCCCAAATTCTTGGTGGGGAAAAAGCTAAAACACCCGGTGTCTCCAAGTATCCCGGCGCGCTTACCCTGCTGTGCCGCGCCAATCGCTTGGCAGGCATCCTCAATGACGCTAACATTTTTCCGCTTTGCAATCTCGTTGATCGCAGCCATGTCCGCACATTGTCCGAAGAGGTGAACAGGGATAATGGCTTTCGTGCGAGGCGTGATCGCTTGTTCAATGAGATTGGGATCGATGTTGAACGTGTCCGGCTGAATGTCTACAAACACCGGTTTCGCGCCCAATCGTGAAACCACGCCCGCCGTGGCAAAAAATGTGAACGGGATGGTGATGACCTCATCGCCAGCCTTCACTCCCATAGCCATGAGGGAGAGCAACAGCGCATCGCTCCCGGAAGCGCAGCCGATCGCATAGCGAGACCCGACGTACCGGGCAATGGATTCCTCGAACGCCACGACGCGCGGCCCTAGGATAAATCCCTGCTCGTCACAGACGGTCTGTACCTCCGCCATGATCTCCGCACGGAGGGGTTGGAACTGAGCTTTCAGATCAAGCAACGGCACATTCATCGAACCTGTTCTCCAGCATGAATCTCAACCGCCGAAAGATCGACAGGGCAGTCGTGACACCCCCTTCAATACCTTGCCCTTTGACATAATGCAAGTGGAGAATCAGAACCGCCGACTGGCGGGCTTAGCGGAAGTCTCGCCGATGGAAAATGAGGCTGGCCGTGAAGAGGAGCACTGCCGTGTACGTCGCTCCGTAGGCGACAATCAGCATCAGATCCAAACCGCTTATTTCCAGGTGATGCACGACATGACCTTTCAAGTTAAAGCGCTCGAGGTTGGGTAAGAGATAATAGATCCCGTTCAAGATCCCCCGGCTGAGATCATCCATCTTCGCCCCAAATGTTTGCAGGTCGGCCGTGAGGTGTCCAATCACATACACCGCCAGCGTGAAGATGGCACTCAGGGTGGCACTGGTAAACGTGGAAAATAGCAGGGCGACCGCAGTAATCACCATGAACTCGACGAAAATCAGCGCCAGCGCCTTGAAGAGCATCCCCTCGACGGGAACAGCTTGGGCATAGAGCACCACCAACAGTCCCAGCGCCATGACCACCGTATTGACGAACAGGGTGATCGTGAGGCCCAGATATTTTCCGAGCAGAAATTCGTATCGCGCCACCGGCTTGGACACAATCGTGTAGATGGTCTTCTTCTCGATCTCCTTGCTCACCAGTCCGATCCCAACGAAAATGGCAATCAACACCCCGAAGAAATTAATACTCCCCAGCCCAAGATCCAGAATGAGACGGTGGAATTCTCCCAAGGTTAACCGTGACAGGAGCACAGAGCTGCCGATCATGAGCAGGGCAAAGACCAGCAGATTGTAGAGCAGCTTGTCTCGCAAGTTTTC